>NZ_JBIGIN010000004.1:0-196794 GCF_043558715.1 Scandinavium sp. M-37 | reverse complement strand
GTTCCATTTAAAAAGGGTCCATGATAAGCATGAACCCTTTTTACACCAGCCACCGGATCGGTCAACCGATCCTTAAACGATCGGCATTAGGGTTTCCCCGGCCTTTTTCGATCAGTCCTGTCGCAACACTTTATGTCCGTATTCCAGCAATGCATCGGTGACCCGACGCATCATCCGGCTTTCCGGCGCAAAGCGGTGCCAGTACAACATCCGTCGCTGGAACAGGCCAGGCGTCAGGTTGATAAGCTCGCCGCTATCCAGTTCGCGCTCAATTTGCAGATGCGGGATCATACAGCAGGTGGTGCCCTGGCGGGCCAGCTGCACGAAGGCTTCCGATGAGTTAACGATATGGCACGGCACGCTGCCCGGCGGCAAATCAAAGTTCTGCTGCAGGAACGCCTGGTGCATATCATCCAGATGGTCGAAGGCCACCACCGGCGCTTTCAGCAGGGCTGAGCGGGTGACGCCATTGGGGAAGTAACGTTGCGCAAACGACTTTGACGCAACGAAAAGATAATCAAGCGCGCCGAGTTGATCCACCAGACAGCTGGGCAGAGCCTGCGGCTGGATACTCACCGCCCCAACCACTTCGCCACGACGCAGACGTTCCTGGGTTCGGGTTTCGTCTTCGACCTGCAAATTTAAGCGAATAGGGGAATCGGACAGCACCGTAGACAGCGCCGGTAACAGCCAGGTCGCCAGACTGTCGGCGTTGACCGCCAGCGACAGCAGCAGCGGGGTAGAACCGGTCTGCTCATCGCCCAGCCACTCTTCTTCTAACAGTTCAACCTGACGCAGCAGCGCCAGTAACTTTTGCCCTTGCTCGGTCGGACGAGGAGGCACGGTTCGCACCAGTAAAGGCTGGCCGAACATATTTTCCAGTTGCTTAATACGCTGAGAGACGGCGGACTGGGTAATACACAGCTTTTGAGCGGCGCGTTCAAACCCGCGTTCCCGAATGACCGCATCCAATGCTTGTAGTGTTCTGTAGTCCGGACGTTTCATTGCTGTGGCTGACTCCTCATCGTTTATTACCCGCACTATGACATAAATTTACCTTTGATACAGGTCGAAATTGGGGCAGTACGCCCGGTGTCCACAAGGACATTTCCACGGTGAATAGTCTATAATGCGCGGCATCCCATCACATCACAGGCAAAAATCATGACGCAGGATGAACTGAAAAAAGCAGTTGGCTGGGCAGCACTTCAATACGTACAGCCAGGGACCATCGTTGGTGTTGGCACCGGCTCTACCGCCGCGCATTTTATTGACGCACTGGGCACCATGAAAGGCCAGATTGAAGGCGCCGTTTCCAGCTCGGACGCGTCGACCGAAAAACTGAAAGCGTTAGGCATTCACGTGTTTGATCTCAACGAAGTCGACAGCCTGGGCGTCTATGTTGACGGTGCGGATGAGATTAACGACCACATGCAGATGATCAAAGGCGGCGGCGCGGCGCTGACCCGCGAGAAAATCATCGCCTCGGTGGCCGACAAGTTTATCTGCATCGCCGATGCGTCCAAGCAGGTGGCTATTCTCGGAAAATTCCCCCTGCCGGTCGAAGTGATCCCGATGGCGCGTAGCGCGGTGGCGCGTCAACTGGTGAAGCTCGGCGGTCGCCCGGAGTATCGCCAGAATGTGATAACCGATAACGGCAACGTGATTCTGGATGTGCACGGTCTGGAAATTCTTGACGCCATAGCGTTGGAAAATGCCATCAACGCGATCCCAGGCGTGGTGACCGTGGGCCTGTTCGCCAATCGTGGCGCGGATGTGGCGCTGATCGGCACCGCTGATGGCGTTAAAACCATCGGGAAATGATCTGACGGGAGCCGCCCTGGCTCCCGTAAAAATTTTTACCAGGCGAAATTTGGTGACTTGTGTCACATTTGTCGACTGCATCTGCTTAACACGCTGCTCTGATATTCCCATCCAGCATTTTATGCTGCCATTTTCGGCTGAATGACATTTCTTCAGCACGTCGACGCAAACGTTCATATTGCCGCAATAGTTTTTTTTGATATGTTGCTTGGGTGGACGTTCGTTCACCACAACATCGATACAAGACAGACAGGGCGGGGAAATGGCTAAGGTATCACTGGAAAAAGACAAAATTAAGTTTCTGCTGGTGGAAGGCGTACATCAAAAAGCAATCGATAATCTTCGTGCAGCAGGCTACACCAACATTGAATTTCACAAAGGCGCGCTCGACGCCGATCAGCTGAAAGAGTCGATCCGTGATGCCCATTTTATCGGCCTGCGCTCCCGAACTCACCTGACGGAAGATATTATCCAGGCGGCGGAAAAGCTGGTCGCGATTGGCTGCTTCTGCATCGGCACCAACCAGGTTGACCTTAATGCGGCCGCGAAACGCGGCGTACCGGTCTTTAACGCCCCGTTCTCCAACACCCGTTCCGTGGCTGAGTTGGTGATTGGCGAGCTGCTGCTGCTGCTGCGCGGCGTGCCAGAGGCCAATGCTAAAGCGCACCGTGGCGTGTGGAACAAACTGGCGGCGGGGAGTTTTGAAGCGCGTGGTAAGAAGCTTGGGATCATCGGTTACGGCCACATTGGGACCCAGCTTGGGATCCTTGCGGAATCGCTGGGGATGCACGTCTTCTTTTACGACATCGAAAACAAGCTGCCGCTTGGCAACGCGACCCAGGTTCAGCATCTGTCTGACCTGCTGAACATGAGCGACGTGGTCAGCCTGCACGTGCCGGAAAATGCTTCCACCAAAAACATGATGGGCGCTGAAGAACTGGCGCTGATGAAGCCGGGTTCATTGTTAATCAACGCCGCTCGCGGCACCGTGGTCGACATTCCCGCGCTGTGCGATGCGCTGGCGCGGAAGCATCTGGCCGGGGCGGCAATCGACGTGTTCCCGACAGAGCCTGCAACCAACAGCGATCCGTTCACTTCGCCGCTGTGCGAGTTCGACAACGTTATCCTGACTCCGCACATTGGGGGATCCACTCAGGAAGCGCAGGAAAACATCGGACTGGAAGTGGCGGGCAAGCTGGCGAAATACTCCGACAACGGGTCAACGCTCTCGGCGGTCAACTTCCCGGAAGTATCGCTTCCGCTGCACGGGGGGCGTCGCCTGCTGCATATCCACGAAAACCGCCCTGGCGTGCTAACGGCTATCAACCAGATTTTTGCCGAGCAGGGCGTGAACATCGCCGCACAGTATCTGCAAACGACGCCGCAAATGGGCTACGTGGTGATTGATATTGAAGCGGAAGAAGATGTGGCGGAAAAAGCGCTGCAAAGCATGAAGGCGATCCCGGGCACCATCCGCGCGCGGTTGTTGTACTGATGATTGTAAGGTAAGAGATCATCGTTTGATGCCCTCACCCCGACCCTCTCCCACGTGGAGAGGGTGCAAATACTAAAGACTTTCTCTTTCGAGAAAGTCTTGCTGTCTACCCCCACTGCCACACTTTCGAGGGTGTCACCACCGCCGGGAGCGGAACGTCCCACTTCTCTACGGGCAGTTGTTCCACCTGCTGACAATCATGCGCATAGCCCACGGGATGCACGCCGTGCTGCTGCCAGTTTTGTAGCGTCCTGTCGTAAAAGCCTCCACCCATGCCTAACCGTTGCCCCTGCGGGTCAAAGGCGACCAGCGGCGTAACCAGCACATCCAGCTGATGGAGTGGCACCACGTCACGCACATCCAACTTGGGTTCCTGAATTTTCAGACGATTGACCACCAGGTCAGAGTGCGGATGGTAATTGAGGAACAGCAGATTGCCCGGGCTGAACGGATGCAGAACCGGCAGAACCACTTTTTTACCACTGCGCCACAGTTGTTCGATCAGCGGTTGGGTATCCAGTTCGCCGTCAAACGACAGAAACAGCGCGACGGTATTGGCCATCACCACAGGGAGATACGCCAGCATTCGCGCCGCAGCGTGCTCAGCAAAAAGACGTTGTTGGTCTGGCGTAAGCGTGCGACGACGCTGCCGAATCAGTTGGCGAATTTCTTGTCTGGTTAGAGGGGCAGAAACAGATTTCATGAGTGTGGTAGAGGAAGAGGGTAGGGAATCTCCGAGATGCCGCCGCAGGCTGTAACCCTTGAACCCTTGGTTCAAGGTGAATATGTCGTCACAGTCTTAAGGCTTCTCGGACGAACCGAGCATGCTCACCAACCGTGGAGCGCCACATTCTTGTGGTATGAAATATCGGCTCAGGGGACTGGCCCGCTTGCGAACATCTCAGAGAAATTTTGTCTTCAAGGTCACTCTACCATAGTTAACCGTGAAGTGTTATTCAAACTTTGGAGCCGTCTTTTCGGTTGTGCGACCTTGATCAAGGAGTGCTTGTTCAATGGTCTGCTGGAGCATCCGAATGCGTGTCTCCATGCTGGCTGCGTAGTCACGTGTTTTCGCGCGTTCCTGGGTCAGCTCGTAGCTGATATTCAGGGCGGCGATAAAGACCAGCTGCTCAGTATTTGTGACTCTAGTGCGTTCTTTCAGATCTTGCAACCGCTGATTCAGATCGTCCGCGGCCTGATTCAGGGCATCCCTTTGTTCAGGCGGGCAATTCACTCGCAGTGAACGGCCAAAAATTTGGATATCGACGGGTTCTGCAGACATGCCACCTTCCTGCTGATTGACTGCGCTACCTCCACAGCCCGCACCGGGGCCCGCGAAGGGGCGACACTATAGCTACCCCACTGTGAACATACAAGCCCTTTTCTGGTTCACCAGGGTCCAAAGTGGTAGCATAACATGAAACTTCCCCCCAACGACGACGAATGCGCATGTCTATACAGAACGAAATGCCTGGTTACAACGATGTGAACCAGTTACTTAACCAACAGGGCGTCGGCTTAACGCCTGCCGAAATGCATGGTTTGATTAGCGGCATGCTGTGTGGTGGTAACAAAGACAGCAGCTGGCTGCCGCTGGTGCACGACCTGACCAACGAAGGCATGGCTTTCGGTCACGAGCTGGCTGAAGTGCTGCGGAAAGTCCACGCCGTCACCAGCGACACGCTGGAAGACGAAGGTTTCATGTTCCAGCTGTACATGCCGGATGGCGATGATGTCAGCGTTTTCACCCGCGCCGATGCGCTGGCAGGCTGGGTCAATCACTTCCTGCTGGGCCTGGGCGTGACGCAGCCTAAGCTTGATAAAGTGAAAGGCGAAACCGGCGAAGCCATCGACGATCTGCGTAACATTGCGCAGCTGGGCTACGACGAAGACGAAGATCAGGAAGAGCTGGAAATGTCGCTCGAAGAGATAGTGGAGTATGTGCGCGTTGCAGCCCTGCTGTGCCACGATACGTTCACTCATCAGCAGCCGACCGCGCCAGAAGTTCGTAAACCAACCTTACATTAACAATAAGAATGCTCAGGAGGGTGTCATGACTCAGCAGGAGTACCTTCAGCGTCGGCAGAAGCTGCTGGCGCAGATGCCATCAGGCAGCGCGGCGTTAATTTTTGCCGCACCGGAAGCCATACGCAGTGCCGACACGGAGTATCCGTATCGCCAGAGTAGTGACTTCACCTACTTCACCGGCTTTCATGAGCCGGAAGCGGTACTGGTGCTGATTAAAAGCGATGACACCCACAACCATAGCGTTCTGTTTAACCGCGTCCGCGACCTTACCGCTGAAATCTGGTTTGGTCGCCGCCTGGGGCAAGAAGCGGCCCCGGCGAAGCTGGGCGTCGATCGTGCGCTGGCGTTCAGCGAAATCGACGAACAGCTTTACCAGTTACTAAACGGTCTGGACGCGGTGTATCACGCCCAGGGCGAATACGCTTATGCCGACACTATCGTGTTCAACGCGCTGGATAAACTGCGCAAAGGCTCTCGTCAGAATCTGAAAGCCCCAGCCACGCTGGTTGACTGGCGGCCTTTGGTGCATGAGATGCGCCTGTTCAAATCGGCAGAAGAAATTGAGGTCATGCGTCGGGCAGGAGAAATTTCCGCGTTGGCGCATACCCGCGCGATGGAAAAATGCCGTCCGGGAATGTTTGAGTATCAGCTCGAAGGGGAAATTCACCACGAGTTCAACCGCCACGGCGCGCGCTACCCGTCTTACAACACCATTGTTGGCGGCGGTGAAAACGGCTGCATTCTGCATTACACCGAAAACGAATCTGAACTGCGCGATGGCGATCTGGTGCTGATCGACGCGGGCTGTGAATACCGCAGCTACGCCGGAGACATCACCCGAACCTTCCCGGTGAATGGCAAATTCACGCCTGCGCAGCGTGAAATTTACGACATCGTGCTCGACTCGCTGGAAACGGCGCTGACGCTGTATCGTCCGGGCACCACTATGCAGGAGGTGACTGGTGAAGTGGTGCGCATCATGGTCACGGGCCTGGTGAGACTCGGCATCCTCGACGGGGAAGTCGATCAGCTGATTGCCGACAACGCCCACCGTAAGTTCTTCATGCATGGCCTCAGCCACTGGCTGGGTCTGGATGTGCATGACGTCGGTGAATATGGCGCCGATCGCTCTCGCGTGCTGGAGCCTGGGATGGTGCTCACCGTCGAGCCTGGCCTGTATATCGCGCCGGATGCTGACGTGCCGGAGCAGTATCGCGGCATTGGCATTCGTATCGAAGATGACATTGTTATCACCGAAAACGGCAATGAAAACCTCACCGCCAGCGTGGTTAAACGTGCGGATGATATTGAGGCGCTGATGGCGGCCCATAAACAATGAGCGTGATTATTGTCGGCGGTGGGATGACCGGCGCCACGCTGGCGCTGGCGATTTCGCACCTCAGCGCGGGTAAGCTTCCGGTGCATCTGGTCGAAGCCGTTGCGCCGGATTCCCGGCAGCATCCCGGGTTTGATGCCCGGGCTATCGCCCTGGCGGCTGGCACCTGTCAGCAGCTAGCGCGGGTCGGCATCTGGCAGGCTATTCGCGATTGTGCCACGGCGATTCGTACCGTCCACGTCAGCGATCGCGGTCACGCCGGGTTTGTCACTCTGGAAGCGGAAGATTATCGCCTGCCTGCCTTAGGGCAGGTGGTTGAGTTGCACGACGTCGGCCAGCGTCTGTTTGCGCTGCTGCGCAAAGCACCTGGCGTGACGCTGCATTGCCCGGCGCGCGTCGAGCGTTTTTCCCGCAGCCCTGACAGCGTCGAGGTGGTACTGGATAACGGCCAGACCCTGACCGGTAAACTGCTGGTGGCGGCGGACGGTTCGCGTTCGGCGCTCGGCGAACAGTCTGGGATTGCCTGGCAGCAGCAGCCTTATCAACAACTGGCGGTGATCGCTAATGTGACCACTGCCGTGGCGCATAACGGCCGTGCGTTCGAGCGTTTTACCGCCCACGGTCCGCTGGCGATGTTACCAATGTCCGACGGACGTTGCTCGCTGGTATGGTGCCATCCGCTGGACCATCACGACGAGGTGTTGGCCTGGTCCGACGCTCGCTTCTGCGACGAACTGCAAAAAGCCTTCGGCTGGCGGCTGGGGCGCATTACCCACGCGGGTAGCCGCAACGCGTATCCGTTGTCGCTCACCACCGCCTCCCGGGCGATATCGCACCGCCTGGCGCTGGTCGGCAACGCGGCGCAAACCCTGCACCCGATTGCCGGGCAAGGTTTTAATCTCGGTCTACGCGACGTAATGTCGCTGGCGGAAATGCTGGCTCAGGCGAGCGATCCGGGCGAGTACGCGTTGTTAAGTCAGTATCAGCAGCGCAGAGAAAACGATAAAAATGCGACCATCGGCGTGACCGACGGTCTGGTGCATCTGTTCGCCAATCGCTGGGCGCCGCTGGTGGCCGGGCGAAACGTTGGGCTGATGGCGATGGAATTATTCACCCCGGCGCGTGACGCGCTGGCGTTGCGTACCCTGGGTCAGGTAGCGAGATAAGGATGAACAACGTGCAAAGTGTAGATATCGCTATTGTCGGTGGTGGAATGGTTGGCCTGGCCGTAGCCTGTGGCTTACAGGGCAGCGGCCTGCGCGTGGCGGTGATTGAGTCGCATCAGCCGCAACCGGTTGAGGCCGATGCCGCGCCGCAGCTTCGCGTCTCGGCGATCAACGCCGCCAGCGAAAAACTGCTGTCGCGCCTTGATGTCTGGAATGACATCACTGCCGAACGTGCGAGCCGCTATCACGGAATGGAAGTATGGGATAAAGACAGTTTCGGTCGCATCGCCTTTGATGATGAAAGCCTCGGCTACAGCCATCTCGGGCATATCATCGAAAACGGGGTAATTCACCACGCGTTATGGCGAAAAGCGCAGCGCAGCAAAGACATCACCCTGATGGCACCCGCCGAACTGGCGCAGGTTGCCTGGGGCGAAAATGAAGCCTTCCTGACGCTGAAAGATGGCAACATGCTGACGGCGCGACTGGTTATCGGGGCCGATGGGGCGAACTCCTGGTTGCGCAACAAGGCCGATATTCCGTTGACCTCCTGGGATTATCGTCATCATGCGCTGGTGGCGACCATTCGCACCACCGAGCCACATCAGGCGATTGCGCGCCAGGTCTTTCATGGCGAAGGCATCCTGGCCTTCCTGCCGCTGAGTGACCCGCATTTGTGCTCCATCGTCTGGTCACTGCCGCCGGATGACGCGGCGAAGATGCAGCAGGCCGACGGCGTGGCGTTCAATCAGGCGCTGAATGTAGCCTTTGATAATCGTCTGGGCCTGTGCGAAGTGGAAAGCGAACGCCAGGTATTCCCGTTGACCGGACGCTATGCTCGTCAGTTTGCCGCGCATCGTCTGGCGCTGGTCGGCGATGCGGCACACACCATTCATCCGCTGGCCGGGCAGGGTGTAAACCTGGGCTTTATGGATGCCGCCGAGCTTATCGATGAGATCCGTCGCCTGCATACGCAGGGCAAAGATTTCGGGCAGCACTTCTATCTGCGTCGCTATGAGCGCAGCCGTAAACACAGCGCCGCGCTGATGCTGGCAGGAATGCAGGGTTTCCGCGAACTGTTTGCGGGCGTCAATCCCGCCAAGAAATTGCTGCGCGACATTGGCCTCAAACTGGCCGATACGCTGCCGGGCGTTAAACCGCAATTGATTCGTCAGGCGATGGGGCTGAACGATCTCCCCGCCTGGTTACGTTAACGCGATCACACTTCTCAACCCGGCGGGCGCGTCGGGTTTTCTCCCCTCATTTGAAATAATCTAATTTCACCCCCTTTTTCGCATTAGTTTTATTAATGTCACAAAAATTCCCCTACGAAAAATCCGCCCAATTATCCGCACGAAATGTCATCTTGAACTAAATATTTCACCAGAATGTTAATTTTATGTGGCATTAGTCGCAGAAAGGCAGTCGATCGTTCTGTAGAGTTTTTGGCTCATTTTGGTCATAAGCTAATCTGATGGTTCGCTTTGCCTTATGGTTTACCGCGGTTTTCGGTGGTAACGTCAGACCAAAGAGAACGTTTGCGTCGGTGCCCGGAGCGGTGTCGACGCTGGGCTTTGTGGCTGAATTTTGTCCACAAAGCAGCCGGTAGCCCCGCTTACTCAACGAGGACAAGATGGCTCAACAGACGCCTTTGTATGAACAACACACGCTGTGTGGCGCACGCATGGTGGACTTTCATGGCTGGATGATGCCGCTGCATTACGGCTCGCAAATTGATGAACACCACGCGGTCCGTACCGGCGCGGGGATGTTCGATGTGTCACACATGACTATCGTCGATCTGCGCGGCAGTCGGACCCGCGAATTCCTGCGTTATCTGCTGGCCAACGATGTAGCCAAACTGACGAAACCCGGCAAAGCGCTCTACACCGGGATGCTCAACGCCTCCGCTGGGGTCATTGATGACCTGATTGTTTATTTCCTCTCCGAAGACTATTTCCGTCTCGTCGTTAACTCTGCCACCCGTGAAAAAGATCTGGCCTGGATTAGCGAACACGCTGAGCCGTACGGCATCGACATCACCGTGCGTGACGATCTGGCGCTGATTGCGGTGCAGGGGCCTGACGCGCAGGCCAAAGCCGCCAGCCTGTTCAACGACGAACAGCGCAACGCCGTCGAAGGCATGAAACCGTTCTTCGGCGTTCAGGCCGGGGATTTGTTTGTCGCCACCACCGGCTATACCGGCGAAGCAGGTTATGAAATCGCGCTGCCGAATGAGAAAGCAGCAGACTTCTGGCATGCGCTGGTGGAATCCGGTGTCAAGCCTTGTGGCCTGGGCGCCCGCGATACGCTGCGTCTGGAAGCAGGCATGAACCTGTACGGTCAGGAGATGGACGAAGGCGTTTCCCCACTGGCAGCCAACATGGGCTGGACCATCGCCTGGGAACCGACTGACCGTGACTTCATCGGCCGCGAAGCGCTGGAAGCCCAGCGTGAGCACGGCACCGAGCAGCTGGTTGGCCTGGTGATGACCGAGAAAGGTGTACTGCGCGGCGAACTGCCGGTGCGTTTTAGCGACGCGCAGGGCAATCAACACGAAGGCGTTATCACCAGCGGCACCTTCTCACCGACGCTGGGCTACAGCATTGCGCTGGCTCGCGTCCCTGCGGGTATTGGCGATACGGCGGTGGTACAAATCCGCAACCGTGAAATGCCGGTTAAGGTGACCAAACCTGTTTTTGTACGCGCCGGCAAAGCCGTCGTGTAATCGATTATTTTTTCTGGAGAAATGTGAATGAGCAATGTACCTGCAGAACTGAAATACAGCAAAGAACACGAATGGTTGCGTAAAGAAGCCGACGGTTCTTACACCGTAGGCATCACCGAGCACGCACAGGAACTGCTGGGCGACATGGTGTTTGTCGATCTGCCTGAAGTGGGCAAAACCGTTGCTGCCGGTGACGACTGTGCGGTTGCCGAGTCAGTAAAAGCGGCGTCCGATATTTACGCGCCAATCAGCGGAGAAATCGTTGCCGTGAACGACGCGCTGAGTGACTCCCCGGAGCTGGTCAACAGCGAGCCATACAGCGAAGGCTGGATCTTCAAATTCAAAGCCAGCGACGAAGCTGAAGTCGCCGCCCTGCTCGATGCCACTGCGTACGAAGCCCTGCTAGACGATTAAAACTGTGCCGGATGGCACTGCGTTTATCCGGCCTACGGTTGGAAGTGTAGGCCCGGTAAGCGACTGCGCCACCGGGCATGTTAGTTAAGACATTATCGATTCACTGCACGTTTCAGGAACCCTCGCTCATGACACAGACCTTAAGCCAGCTTGAACATCGCGGCGCTTTCATTGAACGCCATATTGGCCCGGATGCGGCACAGCAGCAGGAAATGCTGAATACCGTTGGCGCAGAGTCGTTAGACGCGCTGACCGGCCAGATTGTGCCGCAGGATATTCAGCTCGCGACGCCACCGCAGGTCGGTGAGGCCACCACAGAATTCGCCGCGCTGGCGGAGCTGAAAGCCATCGCCAGCCGCAACAAGCGCTTTAAGTCTTACATCGGCATGGGCTACACCGCGGTGCAGCTGCCGCCGGTTATCCTGCGCAACATGCTGGAAAATCCAGGCTGGTACACCGCTTACACGCCGTATCAGCCAGAAGTGTCTCAAGGGCGCCTGGAAGCGCTGCTGAATTACCAGACCGTCACGCTGGACCTGACCGGACTGGATATTGCCTCTGCATCCCTGCTCGACGAAGCGACGGCGGCGGCGGAAGCGATGGCGATGGCCAAACGCGTCAGCAAACTGAAAAATGCTAACCGCTTCTTCGTGGCGGCGGATGTGCATCCGCAGACCCTGGACGTGGTGCGTACCCGTGCGGAAACGTTTGGTTTTGATGTGATTGTCGATGACGCAGAAAAAGCGCTCGACCATCAGGATGTGTTCGGCGTGCTGTTGCAGCAGGTCGGCACCACCGGGGAAGTGCATGACTACAGCCCGCTGATTGCAGAACTGAAAGCGCGCAAAGTGATTGTTAGCGTTGCCGCCGATTTTATGGCGCTGGTGCTGCTGACCGCCCCGGGTAAACAGGGCGCAGACATCGTGTTTGGCTCAGCTCAACGCTTCGGTGTTCCGATGGGCTACGGCGGCCCGCACGCGGCCTTCTTCGCGGCAAAAGACGAATTCAAACGCTCCATGCCTGGCCGTATTATTGGCGTATCAAAAGATGCCGCCGGTAACACCGCCCTGCGCATGGCGATGCAGACCCGCGAGCAGCATATCCGCCGCGAGAAAGCGAACTCCAACATCTGTACCTCTCAGGTACTGCTGGCGAATATTGCCAGTTTGTACGCCGTATTCCATGGTCCGGCGGGCCTGAAACGTATCGCCGGGCGTATTCATCGCCTGACGGATATTCTGGCGAGCGGCCTGAAACAGAAAGGTCTGAAGCTGCGTCATGACCATTTCTTCGACACCCTGTGTGTGGAAGTGGAAGACAAAGCCGCGGTGCTGGCACGTGCCGAAGCTGCGGAAATCAACCTGCGTAGCGATATTCATCATGCGGTGGGTATCACCCTGGATGAAACCACTACCCGTGAAGATGTGCTGGCGCTGTTAACCGTTATCGCCGGTGATCATCATGGGCTGGATATCGACAGCCTGGACAAAGACGTGGCGCACGACAGCCGTTCGATTCCCCAGGCGATGCTGCGCGAAGACGATATTCTGACTCATCCGGTATTCAACCGCTATCACAGCGAAACCGAGATGATGCGCTACATGCACTCGCTGGAGCGTAAAGACCTGGCGCTGAATCAGGCGATGATCCCGCTGGGATCTTGCACCATGAAGCTTAACGCGGCGGCCGAGATGATCCCGATTACCTGGCCGGAATTCAGCGAGCTGCACCCGTTCTGCCCGGCGGATCAGGCCGAAGGCTACCACCAGATGATCAACCAGCTGTCTGACTGGCTGGTGAAACTGACTGGCTACGATGCACTCTGTATGCAGCCAAACTCTGGCGCACAGGGTGAATACGCGGGTCTGCTGGCCATTCGTCACTATCATGAAAGCCGCAATGAAGGGCATCGTGATATCTGTCTTATCCCAAGCTCTGCGCACGGCACCAACCCGGCTTCTGCTCAGATGGCGGGCATGCAGGTGGTCGTGGTGGCTTGTGACAAACAGGGCAACATCGATCTCGCCGATCTGCGTGAGAAAGCTGAACAGACGGGGGCGAATCTCTCCTGCATCATGGTGACCTACCCGTCCACCCACGGCGTGTACGAAGAAACCATCCGTGAAGTGTGCGAGATCGTGCATCAGTTTGGCGGCCAGGTGTATCTCGATGGCGCGAACATGAACGCTCAGGTCGGCATCACTTCGCCGGGCTTTATCGGCGCGGACGTGTCGCACCTCAACCTGCACAAAACCTTCTGTATTCCACACGGCGGTGGCGGCCCGGGCATGGGTCCCATTGGTGTGAAAGCGCATCTGGCCCCGTTTGTACCGGGTCACAGCGTGGTGCAAATCGAAGGGATGTTGACTCGTCAGGGCGCAGTATCGGCGGCCCCGTTTGGCAGCGCCTCTATTCTGCCAATCAGCTGGATGTACATTCGCATGATGGGTGCGCAGGGTCTGAAGCGTGCCAGCCAGGTGGCTATTCTGAACGCCAACTACATCGCCACCCGTTTGCAGGGTGCGTATCCGGTGCTGTACACCGGGCGCGATGGCCGCGTGGCGCACGAATGTATCCTCGATATTCGTCCGCTGAAAGAAGAGACCGGTATCAGCGAACTGGATATCGCTAAGCGTCTGATCGACTACGGATTCCACGCGCCAACCATGTCGTTCCCGGTAGCGGGCACGCTGATGGTTGAACCAACCGAATCTGAAAGCAAAGTCGAACTCGACCGCTTTATCGACGCCATGCTGGCTATCCGCAATGAAATCAGCCGCGTTCAGCAGGGCGAATGGCCACGGGAAGATAACCCGCTGGTGAACGCCCCGCACACCCAGAACGAGCTGGTGGCGGAGTGGAGCCACGGCTATAGCCGCGAAGTGGCGGTCTTCCCGGCAGGTATGGCGAACAAGTACTGGCCGACGGTGAAGCGTCTGGATGACGTGTACGGTGACCGCAACCTGTTCTGCGCCTGTGTGCCGATGAGCGAATATCAGTAATTCGCTGAGTACTCTATCTTTTAAGGGCGCTTCGGCGCCCTTTCTTTTGGGAGAAGACAATGGCAATAGCACTGGTTACCGGCGCGAGCCGGGGAATTGGCAGGGCGACGGCGATTCTGCTGGCGCAAGAGCGTTACACCGTGGGGGTAAATTATCACCACAACATCAAAGCCGCCACGCAGGTGGTCAATGCGATTACCGAGAGCGGCGGCAAGGCCTTTGCCGTGAGAGCGGACATCAGCGATGAAGCGCAGGTGATGGCGATGTTTGAGGCGCTCGACAGGGAAGGCGAGCCGCTGACCGCCCTGGTAAACAACGCCGGGATTTTGTTCCAGCAAAGCACCATTGAGAACTTAACCGCCGAACGGATTAATCACGTTCTGTCGACCAACGTCACCGGGTATTTCCTCTGCTGTCGCGAGGCGGTCAAACGGATGGCGCATCGTCATGGCGGAAAAGGCGGGGCCATTGTGAACGTCTCTTCCGCGGCAGCGCGGCTGGGCGCGCCGTTTGAATATGTTGACTACGCCGCATCAAAAGGGGCGGTGGACACGCTCACCACCGGGTTGGCGCTGGAAGTGGCGGCACAGGGCATTCGCGTCAACGGTGTGCGTCCGGGCCTGATTTATACCGAGATGCATGCCTCCGGGGGCGAGCCGGGCAGGGTCGATTGCGTGAAAGCAATGCTGCCGATGCAGCGCGGCGGGCAACCGGAAGAAGTCGCGCAGGCGATTGCCTGGCTACTGAGTGAAAAGGCGTCGTACGTGACCGGGAGTTTTATGGATATCGCGGGCGGGAGATAGTTTCCCCAAAGGGGAGAGGGAGAATGCCAATTAATCCCCTCTCCCCTTTGGGGAGAGGGCTAGGGTGAGGGGTGTTTCTCAGAGATTTTCGCCGTTGCTGGCGATCACTTCTTTATACCAGGTGAAGCTCTTCTTGCGTGAACGCGACATATCCCCGGTGCCGTCGTCATGCTTGTTCACGTAGATAAAGCCGTAGCGCTTGCTGTACTGGCCGGTGGTGAAGGACACACAGTCGATACAGCCCCACGGGGTATAGCCCATCAACTCCACTCCGTCGTGGGTGACCGCTTTCATCATTTCTTCGACGTGCGCGCGCAGGTAGTCAATGCGATAGTCGTCGTTAATGCTGCCGTCGTCTTCCACTTTGTCATACGCGCCAAAGCCGTTTTCGACGATGAACAGCGGCTTCTGATAGCGCTCGTACAGTTCGCACATCGCATACCGCAGGCCAACCGGGTCAATCTGCCAGCCCCAGTCGGAGGCTTTTACATGCGGGTTCGGCACGCTACCTTCGAAGCCGGAGATTGCATCCCCGCTGCCGCCTTCGGCTTTCACGGCGTTGGTCATATAGTAACTGAAGCCCAGATAATCACAGGTGCCTTCCCGCAGGATTTCTGCGTCGCCGTCTTCCATCGCAATGCTGAACCCGCGACGTTCCCACTCGTTAAGCACATAGGTCGGGTAGTAGCCGCGCAGCTGCACATCGGTGAAGACATAACGTTCGCGCATCGACTCCTGGGCAAACATCATATCTTCCGGTTTGCAGGAGAACGGATACAACGGCACCATTGCCAGCATACAGCCGACCTGCATTTGCGCATTAATGCGACGCGCCGCTTTCACCGCCAGCGCGCTGGCGACGAACTGGTGGTGCAGCACCTGATACATCACTTCTTCCGGGTTGTCGTGTTCGGTGTACACCACGCCAGAGCAGCAATAACCGAACAGCGGCGCACGCCAGTTGCGCTGGTTATTGATTTCGTTGAAGGTCATCCAGTATTTGACTTTGTGCTTGTAACGCTCAAAGACCACTTCGGCAAATCGCACAAAGAAATCAACGACTTTACGGTTAGTCCAGCCGCCGTATTCCTGTACCAGATGCAGCGGCATTTCGAAGTGGGAGAGGGTGATAACCGGTTCGATGTTGTACTTGAGCAGTTCATCGAACATCTCGTCGTAGAATTTCAGGCCTTCTTCATTCGGCTGGGTTTCGTCGCCTTTCGGGAAGATCCGCGTCCAGGCAATTGAGGTCCGGAAACATTTGAAGCCCATTTCCGCAAACAGCTTAATGTCTTCTTTGTAGTGGCTGTAGAAGTCGACGGCTTCGTGATTCGGATAGTATTTGCCGGGTTCAACCTGCTGGGTTATCTCACGTGGAACGCCGTGTGCGCCCCCGGTCAGCACATCGCAAATGCTCGGGCCTTTGCCGCCTTTGTTCCAGCCGCCTTCAACCTGATGTGCGGCGACCGCGCCACCCCATAAAAAGTCTTTTGGTAAGGTTAATTTTTTCATCGTGCTCGTTCCCATGATATTGCTGATTGGGATCGAGTCTAACAAAGGGGAAATAAATGTCACGATATAACAAAATCACCTAAGGGTAATTTGTTACATCGGAAAAACAGCCTGTTTTTTTACGCCAGTTTTTTCGCCAGTTTACGCCCGAGGGTTTCGAGAATATAAATCACCGGGATCTGGGTCGTAATATCGTAGACGCCACCGATACGAATTGGCGAAATATGCCAGGAGAGGTTAAAGTCAGCCAGTTTCGCCAGACGCGAGTGTTCGTGGCTGGTAATCGACAGCACCTTACAACGGTGAAGGCTGAACTGCCCGGCGAAACGCAGGATCTCCTCCGTCTCACCTGAGACAGAAAGGACAATCGCTAACGCGTTTCTGGCCATATCATTGGTGACCGGAAAATAAGGGTCGTCAATGTGATTACTGAATTTACCGACGTTGGAAAAGAATCGCGCACCATATTTAGCTAATGCCCCAGAGGTGCCTGCGCCGACAAAAATAATGCGTTCCGAGGCTAAAATAATATCCACGGCGTCATCAAGCAGTTTATCGAACTCGTCGTTATTGACGCTTTTGAAAAAACTGATAATTTCACTGGCGGCAAAATTACTTTGCTGCGGCTCATTCTGTTCCAGATACAGCTTAAAGCGCACGCGAAACTCTGAATAGCCTTCGCAGTTCAGCTTCCGGCAAAATCGCAGTACCGTGGTGGTCGACACGCCCGCCGCGTCGGCCAATTCGCGAATGGTCATATACATGACTTTGTCACGGTTTTTAATGACATACTGATAGACCATCATCTCAAGATTGTTGAGACTTGCGATGGCGGCGTGGGAGAACAAACTCACGTTGGCAGGCACTCATCAGACAAATTCAATACAGGAATCATAACATGGCCCCGAACGACATCACTTTTTTTCAACGCTTTCAGGAAGACATTCTGGCCGGACGTAAAACCATCACTCTTCGTGATGCCAGTGAATCACACTTCAAAACCGGAGACGTATTGCGCGTTGGGCGCTTCGAGGACGACGGCTATTTCTGTACCCTTCGCGTGACCGCCACCTCGCAAGTGACCCTGGAGACCCTGACGCAGCAGCATGCCGATCAGGAAAACATGACCCTGCCTGAACTGAAAGCGGTGATCGCTGAAATCTATCCGGGACAGCAGCAGTTTTACGTCATTGAATTTGAGCGTGTTTAATTTTAGGAAACATCTGTACGGTGGGATTTAGCGTTAAGTTAATGATAGTAATGTGATTATAGATTGGCCTGTTTTTATTTTAGCGAACAGGTGTTCACTGGAATCATTCTCAGTTAGGCTAGGGAAGCATTAACGTCTTTTTCCTTCCGGAGTTCACATATGGTTAGCAAACCATTAATTAAGCACGGTTATTCATTGGCAGAGGAAATTGCCAACAGCATCAGCCACGGTATCGGGCTGGTGTTTGGCATTGTCGGTCTGGTACTGCTGCTGGTGCAGGCAGTCGATTCCAATGCCAGCGCCACGGCAATCACCAGCTACAGCCTTTACGGCGGCAGCATGATCCTGCTGTTTCTCGCTTCTACCCTCTATCACGCGGTGCCGCACCAGCGGGCCAAGCTGTGGCTGAAGAAATTCGACCACTGCGCCATCTATTTGCTGATAGCCGGGACCTACACGCCTTTTTTGCTGGTGGGGCTGGATTCAACGCTGGCGCGCGGATTAATGATCGTTATCTGGAGCCTGGCGCTGCTGGGGATCCTGTTCAAACTGACGATTGCGCATCGCTTTAAGGTGTTGTCGCTGGTGACCTATCTGCTGATGGGCTGGCTGTCGCTGATTGTGGTGTATCAACTGGCGATGAAGCTTTCTGTCGGCGGAGTGACATTGCTGGCGGCGGGCGGGGTGATTTATTCCCTCGGGGTGATTTTCTACGTCTGTAAGCGTATTCCTTATAACCACGCTATCTGGCATGGCTTCGTGCTCGGCGGCAGCGTCTGCCATTTCCTGGCGATTTATCTCTACGTCGGGCAGCTGTAAGGGATTACAGGCGAAAAAAAACCTGATCGTCAGCCGTATACGGACCAACGATCAGGCGGTCAATGACCATTAACAACACCAGGGGATAATGCCAACCGCCGACGGGCAGAAGGCATTAATTCTTTAAAAATAACTATTAAGACAGAGGGTTAACGGTTAATTCAGGCGATAAGCCAAATGCTCAATCTCCACTTCTTGTTCCTCGCTCAGTGAACTGAGCACATAATCCAGCGCGTTATGCACACCCCAGATATCGATGTAGTCATACTTCTCCTCCGCAGAGAGCTTCTGCGCATGGCGTTCGCGCAGTTGCGCGTAGTCGTACCACTGGCGCACGCTGCCGAAGCGGTGATGCCAGTCGTGACACACCAGTGACCCCTGCACAATCAGCATCCGGCTTGGCAAGTGGACAAACAGATGCATGGCGGCCCATTTGCCCCAGCGGCCCCATTGCTTAACGCTGAAATCCGGCGGGCATGCCGACCCACAGAAGCGTGCCAGGCAGTTATTGATGTGGCTGTCGCGGACCGATTCACCCTCTTTACGCACCAGCCAGACGTGTTCGGTTATCAGGTGCATCAGCGAAGCCATCTGGTACAGCACCACGAAAGGCAGCACCAGGATTAACACCGTTCCCGCCACGCCAAGCAAATAACTCACGCAGCCGAGGGTCGCCAGCCACGCCAGGGTCATCATCAGCCGGTAAAGCGGCACCCCAATCAGATTGGATTTAAGCCGACCATAGAAGAAGACCAAATGGAATTTTGGGCTCAGCAGGGTCAGGATCAGCCGGGTGTACAGCGCCGATTTCTTTTTGCCCGGCGTAAAGCCAAGCTGATAAATGGCGGCGAGATCCTTATCATCAAAGGTCGAAAATTCGCGGCCGTGATGCTCATAAACGTGAAACTGGCGATAGGATTCATACGGCTGAACAATGAACAGCGTCGACAGAATTTCGCACAGGACTTTATTCACCGTTTGCGATTTATACAGATGCCCGTGCACGCCATGGTGAATAATGGTGGCGACGATGTAACGTGCTCCCGACGTCGCAAAGAGTGCGCCAATCAACCAACACAGGAGTTGCAGCGCAGTATTTTGGAGGGAGAAAACTGACAGCGCGGTTAGCGCCACACCCACTACCACCCAGCTCAGCGACCACAATACTCTTTCGGTGGAATTGCTTTGCCATAACGGTTTGCGCTCTGGCAGCTCTTTTCCGGTAAGCCACGTCCATACTCCCTGAAAAGGCAGGATTTCATATGACCGCCTTATTTCCGTTGACTGGTGATATCCTTTTACTGGACGACGCATAATCGCTCCTGTTGAGACTTACTGAAGAAAATGGTTAATGAGATAAAACACCGCGAGGCTCAATAAAACCGCGCTGACAATATTCCGGATAACCAGCGCAATCACCACGCTGATGACTGCCCCCAGAAAATAGGGATTCAGCGGGAATTCCCGAATGACGCCGTGGTCCATTAAAATAATCGGGCCGCAAATAGCAGTCAGCAAACAAGGTGCCGAATATTTCAGTGCTTTATTAATCAGGCCCGGTATTTTCAGCGGAACGTTAGGCTCAAGAAAAACGTAGCGATTAAAAAAGACAATGGCGGCCAGGGTCAGAATTAAATACCAACTCATTTACTTCTCCTTGAGGATGCCAGAGATAACCACCGAACAGAACATGCCGCCCAGACCCGCCAGCACAATCGCGCCTTCGAATTGGTAGTAGCTCAGCACCATCGACAGAACCAGTGAAATCACTACCCCCGCCAGGGTGCTCAATTTCTTCACCATCGGCACGACGATGGTAATAAAGGTGGCGACGATGGAATAATCCAGATGGTATTCATCAAGATTCGGCACCGACGAGGCCATAATAATCCCCATGAAACTGAAAATATTCCATGAAAGATAAAACGTCAGCCCGGCGCCAATCATATAACCCGGGGTTAATTCCGTGCGTTTATCCTTCGTTTCGCTGAGGGCGAATAATTCATCGGTGAGTAAAAAACCAATGGGCAGACGTAATTTGGTTTTCAGGCAGGAGACAAATTCCCGCAGCGTCAGGCCATAAATAAAGTGCTGTGAGGTTATAAAAAACACCGACACAATAATTGTTAATACGCTGGCCCCGGTCATGGTCATCCCCAGCGTCACCAGCTGTGCGGCACCGGCGAAAATGATGGCGGACATGCCGATGCTCTGCCAGAACGTCAGCCCGGCCTGAATGGCCATCGAACCGGCGAGGATCCCCCACGGAATAACCGACACGCAGAGTGGTAGCATTTCAATTGCACCACGCATGAACGATGAACGCGACGAGGTTTGCAGCTCTTCATACGAGCTGGATTCAACAATGGCTTTTCTCATGGGGACGTTAACTGGTGTCAGGACATGCCGTTAACGCTATATGACCCACAGGATAGAGTATTGAACGTTATTGCTTATAGCCGTCATACTTCAAGCCGCATCTTTGTTGGTCGCGTTCGCGCACCCAAATCACTGACTCATGTAAGCTCATCGGGATGATCTGCCTTGCTACCTCAATGCAACTCGAATTATTTTGGCTATACAGAATCAGGCCTTGAGGAATTCCCCCGGCGTCAGGCCGATAGAGTTTTTGAAATGGCGATGGAAATGACTTTGGTCAGTGAAGCCGCAGATAATGGAGGTATCGAGGATGGTTAAGCCCTGGCGCAGCAGGGTGCGGGCTTTACGCAGCCGGGCCTGAACCAGATACGCATGCGGCGTCATGCCTGTGACCGCTTTGAATTGCCTGAGAAAATGCCAATGGCTGAGCCCGGCCAGTTCGGCTAAGCGGGTCAGGGTATGGTCTTCCTCCGGGCAACTGTCGATGAAATCTTTCGCCCGCAAAATACGTTGAGTGGCGGCAGGCAGCTCAAGCGGAGCCTTTCGCGTGCGGCTATAGCGAACGCTCAGCAGCGTCAGAGAGGAGAGCAACAGCGTCTCTTTCAGTAGGTTATTGCCTTCTTTGTCGAGCATGCTGAAAGTCAGCAATAGCTGTTCTGAAAGTCCGGGATCGTGGATCACGGCATCAGGAAACCACGGTATAAAATCTTTACCGTCCGGCACCTGACGGAGAATATTGTTCAGCATATCCGGGTGAGGATAGATGGCGCGATAGGCCCAGCCATGCTCCAGTTCAGAACTGCCGGTATGCACGTCATCTGCGTTGACGATGATGATATCGCCGCGCGGCGCAACGTGTTCAGCACCAGAACGGTAAAAGCGTTGGGCACCCTGATCGATAACACCAATGCAGAAGGTGTCATGCACATGGCGGGCAAAACGCTGTTTGTAATAGCGCGCCTGCAGCATGTCGATGCCGCCCAGAGCGTCGATGCGATGGAAGTGGGTTTGTTCTTTGATGTTCAGCTTCATGTCACCCCTCCGCATTGGCTTTGTATAAAATTGCTGTCGCCGGGGGAATTAATCCGGCGACAGGTCAGTCAGACGTCTTCGAGTGAGTATGGCAGAGGTTCAATGCGCAGCGAGCCGGAATCCTCACGCACGCGGAAGACGCTGTCGGGCTCCATATCGTTGTTCATGACCACCTGAACACGCACGCTGCCGTCATCCAACTGCACAGCAGCCAGAACCGTACCGGTGCGACGCCAGTTCTCACCCATTTGCATTTCCAGGTCTTCACCCGCTTCCGGTACGCGGCTGGCACTGCCTGCCAACGACCATAGCGCGCGTTTGTTGGCTCCGCGGAATTTCGCGCGCGCCACCATTTCCTGGCCGGTATAGCAGCCTTTCTTAAAGCTGATGCCGCCCAGTGCCTGAATATTGGTCGCCTGTGGAATAAACTGCGCGCTGTTAACGGTGTCGATTACCGGTAAACCCGCCTCAATATTGAGGGCCAGCCACTGCTGGCTGTTATTCAGTGCTGCTTCGCCACGCAATGCGTCGGTGACGCGTTGGGCGGTTTCTTCACTGACGACCAGTAAGAAACGCTCGGCAGGGTGTTCCAGCCACAGCAGGGCGCTGTCGCCGTCGCGAACAACCTGATTCTCGCCGTCAGGCAGGGTGGAAAAAACGTTCGCCAGTGCGGCACGGGCCTGGAAGCCGGCCACGCCCAGCAGCACACGAGTGTCGTCAGCGGCAATGGTGACCTTCGAGAACACCGCGTATTTTTTGAGTTCGGTCAGCTGTAAATCGCGCAGGCTACGACGCTCAATCCAGGCAAAACCTTCCGGCTCGCGGAACAGACGCAGATTGCTCCACATTTTGCCTTTGGCATCACAGTGCGCCACCAGTAAATGCTGGTGCTCAGTCATTTGCGCGACATCCGCCGTCACCTGGCCTTGCAGATAACTTTCGCCGTCTTTGCCGGTAATGGTCGCCAGCGCCCAGTCATCGAGGGTCATCAGCGTTAACGGCAGACGTGCAGAAGAAGAGGGCTGACGCGGAGGAAAAGGAGTAAAAGCCATAGTCATATCCTGAATAGCTTAACGCAACGTTAATGACTAATGGTAAAAGAGCTATTGCGCATTGCAAGCGCTTTCCGAAGCCCATTTGTGCCATTATTCTGTTTTACGGCGCGGCGCGGAAAATAATGTAACACCCTTCAGTTCGTGAGGTATTTCTCTGAAACCGCGCCGCATTAAACAATATTCCTGTAAAGTAAGTGAATAAAACGCGTTAAACTACTCTGTATCGATATTCAGGAAGGACAACATGGACATCAACAATAAAGCCAGAATCCATTGGGCATGCCGTCGGGGAATGCGCGAGCTCGATATTTCCATCATGCCGTTTTTTGAGTATGAGTACGACACGCTGAGCGACAGCGATAAAGCGCTGTTTATTCGCCTTCTGGAAAGTGATGACCCGGATCTGTTTAACTGGCTGATGAATCACGGCAAGCCTGCGGATGCGGAACTGCAACGGATGGTGCAACTTATTCAAACACGGAATCGGGAACGTGGTCCTGTGGCAATCTGATTTACGCGTCTCATGGCGCGCGCAGTGGGTCTCTTTATTACTCCACGGTCTGGTGGCGGGTTTTATCTTGCTGATGCCCTGGCCGCTAAACTACACCCCGTTATGGCTCCTGTTGCTGTCGCTGGTGGTGTTTGACTGCGTGCGCAGCCAGCGGAGAATTAACAGCTGTCAGGGGGAGATAAAACTGCTGATGGATTCCCGTCTGCGCTGGCAAAACCAGGAGTGGGATCTGCTCGGCACGCCCTGGGTGCTGAATAGCGGCATGATGCTGCGCCTGCGTCGGGTTGGTAGTCGTAAGAAAACGCACCTGTGGCTGGCGGCAGACAGCATGGATTCGGGGGAGTGGCGGGATTTGCGCCGGACGATTTTACAACAGCCAGCGCAACAGTAACGATAACGTCAGGAGAACTGTTCGGCCATTTCGCCGAGGATCTGTTCGCACCAGCTTTGCAGACGCTCGTCGCTGAGGTCGTATTGATTGGTCTCATCCAGCGCCAGGCCGACAAACAGTTGGCCATCGGCAATGACCGGTTTCGGGCTGGTGAACTCATAGCCTTCCGTCGGCCAGTAGCCGATGAACTTCACGGCTTTGGTGGCGAGCTTGTCATGCAGCATACCCAGGGCGTCGAGGAACCACTCGCCGTAGCCTAACTGGTCGCCCATGCCGTAAAGTGCCACGATTTTACCGTCCAGTTTCAGGTTATCCAGCTGTTCCCAGACCGCTTCCCAGTCTTCCTGAATCTCACCAAAATCCCAGGTGGGAATGCCGAGGATCAGCACGTCATACTGCTCCATCAGCGCCGGGGAATCATCTTTCAGATTATGCAACGTCACCAGCTCTGCGCCGATTATGTCGCGGATCTTCTCCGCCGCCATTTCGGTGTAACAGGTACTGGAACCGTAAAACAGTCCAATTTTCATCGCGAAAACTCTCAGTGCTTGCTATGTCTTCGCGCTAGTGTATCAGAAAGGTGCCACCTTAAGGCATAATGAGGCTGAATGCCGCTTCCAGGAGGCTGATGTGGAAAAGGATCTCGCACAAATCGAACATTTTCTCGATGCGCTTTGGCTGGAGAAAAATCTCGCTGAGAACACGCTCAGCGCCTATCGACGCGATTTAACCATGGTGGTCGAATGGCTGCATAAGCACGGCCTGTCGAGCGAAACCGTGCAGGGTTCGGACCTGCAACAGCTGCTGGCGGAGCGTGTCGAAGGCGGCTACAAGGCTACCAGTTCGGCGCGTTTGCTGAGTGCGATGCGTCGCTTTTTTCAGCATCTGTACCGGGAAAAACTGCGCCCTGACGATCCCAGCGCCCTGTTGGCCTCGCCGAAGCTGCCGCAGCGTTTGCCGAAAGATCTGAGCGAGGCGCAGGTCAGTCGCCTGCTCCAGGCGCCGGTGGTCGATATTCCATTGGAATTGCGCGATAAAGCGATGCTGGAAGTGCTGTACGCCACCGGACTTCGTGTGACGGAGTTAGTTGGGCTGACGATGAGTGATATCAGTCTGCGACAGGGCGTGGTGCGGGTCATTGGCAAGGGCAATAAAGAACGGCTAGTCCCGCTTGGCGAAGAGGCGGTGTACTGGCTGGAGAACTACCTCGAACACGGTCGTCCCTGGTTGTTAAACGGGATATCCATTGATGTGCTGTTTCCCAGCCAGCGCGCGCAGCAGATGACGCGCCAGACCTTCTGGCACCGTATTAAACACTATGCGGTGCTGGCGGGAATCGACAGTGAAAAACTGTCCCCGCACGTGCTGCGCCATGCGTTTGCCACCCATCTGCTCAACCACGGCGCAGACTTGCGCGTGGTGCAGATGCTGCTTGGGCATAGCGACCTGTCGACCACTCAAATTTACACGCACGTCGCCACCGAGCGGCTGCGGCAACTTCATCAACAGCATCACCCTCGAGCGTGAGCTGATAACGGAATACACAGGAAAGGTTATGAAAAAAAGTTTAGCGATGTTCTCCCTGCTGGCAGCTGCACTTTGCGGCACTGCTCACGCTGACGATGCGGCCGTTCAGAAGTCGCTGGCAAAATTGGGCGTGCAGAGCACGGATATCCAGACTTCCCCGGTATCGGGCATGAAAACCGTGCTGACCAACAGCGGCGTGTTGTACGTGACCGAAGATGGCAAGCACATTATCCAGGGCCCGATGTATGACGTCAGCGGCGCGCATCCGGTGAACGTGACCAACCAGCTGCTGATGGGGAAACTGAACGCGCTGGATAAAGAGATGATTGTCTACAAAGCCGCGCAGGAAAAGCACGTGATTACCGTGTTTACCGACATCACCTGCGGCTATTGCCACAAGCTGCATGAAGAGATGAAAGACTACAACGCGCTGGGGATTACCGTACGCTATCTGGCCTTCCCGCGTCAGGGCGTGCAAAGCCCGGCCGAGCAGGACATGAAATCTATCTGGTGTGCGAAAGACCGCAACAAAGCCTTCGATGACGCGATGAACGGCAAAGGCGTACAGCCTGCCAGCTGTGACATTGATATCGCGAAACACTACGCGCTCGGCGTGCAGTTCGGCGTGAACGGCACTCCGGCTATCGTGCTGAACGATGGCTACGTCGTGCCAGGTTATCAGGGGCCGCAGGAAATGAAAGCCTTCCTCGACGAACACAAAAAACAGACCAGCGGTAAATAATCGGCGTGAAACAACCAATACAGCTTCGTCGCCGGGAAGTGGACAGCTCGGCGCAACTGCCTGCGGATCTTCCGCCCTTGCTCCAGCGCCTGTATGCCAGCCGTGGCGTTCTGAGCGCCACCGACCTTGAGCGTAGCGTGAAAGGTATGTTGCCGTGGCAACAGCTTTCCGGCGTGGAGAAGGCGGTCGAGGTGCTTTATAACGCCTTTCGCGAAGGGCTGCGGATTGTGGTGGTGGGCGATTTTGATGCCGATGGTGCCACCAGCACCGCGCTGAGCGTGCTGGGCCTGCGCCAGCTCGGTTGCAGTAATGTCACCTATCTGGTGCCGAACCGGTTTGAAGATGGCTACGGTCTGAGTCCGGAAGTCGTCGATCAGGCGCATGCCCGTGGCGCGCAGCTTATCCTGACCGTCGACAACGGGATTTCCTCCCATGCAGGGGTCGACAGGGCCCATGCGCTGGGCATCCCGGTGCTGGTGACCGATCACCACCTGCCTGGCGATACGCTGCCTGCGGCAGAGGCCATCATCAACCCGAACCTGCGCGATTGCGCCTTCCCGTCGAAATCACTGGCGGGCGTTGGCGTCGCTTTTTACCTGATGCTGGCGCTGCGTACCCATTTGCGCGATCGGGGCTGGTTCGAGGCCCAGGGCATTGCGGTGCCTAATCTGGCCGAGTTGCTCGATTTAGTGGCGCTGGGCACCGTCGCGGATGTGGTTCCGCTCGATGCCAATAACCGCATTCTGACATGGCAAGGACTGAGCCGTATCCGCGCCGGGAAGTGTCGGCCAGGTATTAAGGCGCTGCTGGAAGTGTCTAATCGGAACGCGCAAAAACTGGCGGCCAGCGATTTAGGTTTTGCGCTCGGACCCCGTCTGAACGCCGCCGGTCGTCTGGACGATATGTCCGTCGGGGTGGCGCTGCTGCTGAGCGACAACATCGGCGAAGCGCGTCAGCTGGCCAATGAGCTGGATGCGCTGAACCAGACCCGCAAAGAGATTGAGCAGGGGATGCAGGCTGAAGCCTTGACCCTGTGCGAGAAACTCGAGCGCAGCAGTGAAGCGCTGCCCGGCGGCCTGGCGATGTACCACCCTGAATGGCATCAGGGCGTGGTGGGCATTCTGGCCTCACGCATCAAAGAGCGTTTTCATCGACCGGTGATTGCCTTTGCCCCTGCGGGCGACGGTACGCTGAAAGGTTCCGGGCGGTCGATTCAGGGCCTGCACATGCGTGATGCCCTGGAACGTCTCGATACGCTGTATCCGGGCATGATGATCAAGTTCGGCGGTCACGCGATGGCGGCGGGGTTGTCTCTGGAAGAAGCGCAATTTGATGCGTTCCAACAGCGTTTTGGTGAGCTGGTAACAGAATGGCTGGATCCGGCCCTGTTACAGGGCGAAGTGGTATCCGACGGCCCATTAGCGGCGGCAGAAATGACCATGGAAATCGCGCAGATGCTGCGGGATGCCGGTCCGTGGGGCCAGATGTTCCCGGAACCGCTATTTGATGGGCGGTTCCGTCTGCTGCAACAGCGGCTGGTCGGTGAGCGTCACCTGAAGGTGATGGTCGAACCGCTGGGCGGTGGGCCGCTGCTCGACGGTATTGCGTTCAACGTGGATACCGCCTGCTGGCCGGACAACGGCGTGCGAGAAGTGGAACTGGCCTACAAGCTCGATATTAACGAGTTTCGCGGAAACCGTAGCCTGCAACTGATCATAGACAATATCTGGCCAATTTAGCGTCAGTATTTCCTATAAAAAAGGGCGTGGATCCGTTAAAATCCCGCTCTTATCACCGCATTTTTACAAGCCCAGAAAAGATAAACGACCATGTTTGAAATTAATCCGGTAAAAAATCGCATTCAGGACCTCACGGAGCGCTCCGACGTTCTTAGGGGGTATCTTTGACTATGATGCCAAGAAAGAGCGTCTGGAAGAAGTAAACGCCGAGCTGGAACAGCCGGATGTGTGGAACGAACCCGAGCGCGCACAGGCGCTGGGTAAAGAGCGTTCCTCACTCGAAGCCATCGTCGACACGCTCGATCAGATGGCGCAAGGTTTGGAAGACGTCTCCGGCCTGCTGGAATTGGCTGTTGAAGCCGATGACGAAGAAACCTTCAATGAAGCCGTTGCCGAGCTTGACGTGCTCGACGAAAAACTGGCTCAGCTGGAATTCCGCCGTATGTTCTCCGGCGAATATGACAGCGCCGATTGCTACCTTGATATTCAGGCGGGTTCCGGCGGCACAGAAGCCCAGGACTGGGCCAGCATGCTGATGCGTATGTATCTGCGCTGGGCTGAAGCTCGCGGTTTCAAAACCGAAATTATCGAAGAGTCTGAAGGCGAAGTGGCGGGCATCAAATCCGTGACTATCCGTATTCAGGGTGAATACGCCTTTGGCTGGCTGCGTACCGAAACAGGCGTTCACCGCCTGGTGCGTAAGAGCCCGTTCGACTCCGGCGGTCGCCGTCATACCTCTTTCAGTTCCGCGTTTGTCTACCCGGAAGTGGACGACGATATTGATATCGAAATCAACCCGGCAGATTTGCGTATCGACGTGTACCGCGCCTCCGGTGCCGGTGGTCAGCACGTTAACCGTACAGAATCTGCGGTGCGTATTACCCACCTTCCAACTAACACCGTGACTCAGTGCCAGAACGACCGTTCGCAGCATAAGAACAAAGATCAGGCGATGAAGCAGATGAAAGCGAAGCTGTACGAGCTGGAAATGCAGAAGAAAAATGCTGAGAAGCAGGCGGCGGAAGAAAACAAATCGGATATCGGTTGGGGCAGCCAGATTCGTTCCTACGTACTGGACGATTCCCGTATCAAAGACTTGCGAACCGGCGTTGAAACCCGCAATACGCAGGCGGTACTGGACGGTAGTCTCGACCAATTTATCGAAGCAAGTTTGAAAGCAGGGCTATGAGGAACCAATATGTCTGAACAACAAGCACAGGGCGCTGACGAAGTCGTCGATCTTAATAACGAACTGAAATCCCGTCGTGAGAAGCTGGCGGCGCTGCGTGAGCAGGGCATTGCATTCCCGAACGATTTCCGTCGCGGAAACATCTCCGACCAGCTGCACGCCGAATTCGGCGCAAAAGAAAATGAAGAGCTGGAAGCGCTGAACGTTGAAGTGACCGTTGCTGGCCGCATGATGACCCGTCGTATTATGGGTAAAGCGTCGTTCGTGACTCTGCAGGACGTGGGTGGTCGCATTCAGCTGTACGTGGCCCGTGACGATCTGCCTGAAGGCGTTTATAACGACCAGTTCAAGAAATGGGACCTGGGCGATATTCTCGGCGCAAAAGGTAAGCTGTTCAAAACCAAAACCGGTGAGCTGTCCATCCACTGTACTGAACTGCGTCTGCTGACCAAAGCCCTGCGTCCGCTGCCGGATAAATTCCACGGTCTGCAGGATCAGGAAGCGCGCTACCGTCAGCGTTACCTGGATCTCATCTCTAACGATGAATCCCGCAAAACCTTCCAGATCCGTTCCCAGATCCTGGCCGGGATCCGCCAGTTCATGGTTGGCCGTGGCTTTATGGAAGTGGAAACCCCGATGATGCAGGTGATCCCGGGTGGCGCATCTGCGCGTCCGTTCATTACCCATCACAATGCCCTGGACCTCGACATGTACCTGCGCATCGCGCCGGAACTGTATCTGAAGCGTCTGGTCGTCGGTGGCTTCGAACGTGTGTTCGAAATCAACCGTAACTTCCGTAACGAAGGTATCTCCGTACGTCATAACCCAGAGTTCACCATGATGGAACTCTATATGGCTTACGCGGATTACAAAGACCTGATCGAGCTGACCGAATCCCTGTTCCGTACGCTGGCACAGAACATCCTCGGCAACACTGAAGTGCCCTATGGCGAGCAGACCTTCGATTTCGGCAAACCGTTCGTGAAGCTGACCATGCGCGAAGCTATCAAGAAATACCGTCCGGAAACCAACATGGCCGATCTGGATAACTTCGAAGCAGCGAAGGCCATTGCGGCTGACGTAGGTATCAAAGTTGAGAAGAGCTGGGGTCTGGGCCGCGTTGTCACTGAGATCTTCGAAGAAGTTGCAGAAGCGCATCTGATTCAGCCAACCTTCATCACCGAATATCCGGCAGAAGTGTCTCCGTTGGCGCGTCGTAACGACGAGAACCCGGAAATTACCGATCGCTTTGAATTCTTCATCGGCGGCCGTGAAATCGGCAACGGCTTTAGCGAGCTGAACGATGCAGAAGATCAGGCGCAGCGCTTCCTGGATCAGGTGAATGCGAAAGCTGCTGGCGATGACGAAGCGATGTTCTATGACGAAGACTACGTGACCGCTCTGGAGCACGGCCTGCCGCCGACAGCAGGTCTGGGTATTGGTATCGACCGTATGGTTATGCTGTTTACCAACAGCCACACTATCCGTGACGTTATCCTGTTCCCGGCAATGCGTCCGACCAAGTAAGTTTCTGAGAAAGTGAAAACCCCGAAGTCTTGGCTTCGGGGTTTTTTTATGTCTGTTGTGTCGCGAAACGGGTCAGCTGCTTTCGCATTTGCGGCGAGCTAGCCTGTAACACCATCCAGGGACTGAAAGCCCAGGGCGTGGCATCCAGCGAAGCGAATATAGCCTGAGGCGAGACCCAGCGGCCTTCAAGTACCTCGTTGTGATTGAGTTCAAGCGTGTTAGTCAGGCGCGCGGCGTAGACCGGGCAGAGTTCATTCTCGACGATACCGGACGGGTCGGTTTCACGGTAACGAAACGCCGGGAGTACCGGCGTTATGTCCGCCAACTCAGCGCCCACTTCAAAACGACAGCGGCGACGTAACGCTTGTTCAAAAGTTTCACCTTCCTGAGGGTGACCGCAAACTGAGTTGGTCCACACTCCGGGCCAGGCTTTTTTCGCCAGCGCCCGACGGGTCAGTAACAATTGGCCCTGATCATTGAACAGCCAGCAGGAAAACGCCAGATGCAGTGGGGTACAGGCATGATGGGCCGAATGCTTTTCCTGTGTGCCGCAAATCTCACCCTGCTCATCGACTAAAATCACATGTTCTTGCTTGCTCATACCCTCTCCGGACTGAAAGACCCAACCTACGGGCTGGGTCTATTATACGACAATCTCTAACGGGCAGAATGCCCGGTGTGGCAGAGAAACCTGATGCCAGGGTATATCCGCAGCTTTTGTCAAAACACCGTTCATCAAAAAGCATGCTAACCATTGGCATACGGGTTATGGCTGGTATCATATGCCATCCGTTTGACTGACACCGAGGACTCGCTTTGAGAGCAGGACGCCTGATGAAACACCCTATACGCCTATTTCTGTGCCTGTTTATTGGGCTGGTTCTGGCTGGTTGTTCCGGCAATAAATCCGGCTCAGACGGGGTCTACACCGTTAAACGCGGCGATACCTTATTTAAAATATCGCGCATGACCGGAACCAGTGTGCGAGACCTGGCCCGCATGAACGGTATTTCGCCGCCGTACACCATTGAAATCGGGCAGCGGCTGAAGGTTAAAGGAAGTTCGGGCACGAAAAAATCTTCCGGCGGTAGCCGCACGGCGAAGGTAACGCCGTCGTCTGCGGTACCGCAGTCGTCATGGCCACCGGTGGGACAACGCTGCTGGCGTTGGCCAACAAGTGGGAAAGTGGTGATGCCCTATTCCACGGCCGATGGCGGCAATAAAGGGATTGATATCGCGGGCTCTCGCGGTCAGCCGGTTTATGCCTCGGGCGCAGGGAAGGTGGTCTACGTCGGCAACCAGCTGCGCGGCTACGGTAACCTGATCATGATTAAGCACAGTGAAGATTACATCACCGCCTATGCGCACAACGATAAAATGATGGTCAATAACGGTCAATCGGTGAAAATCGGCCAGCAGATTGCCACCATGGGCAGCAGCGATGCCGATTCGGTGAAGCTACATTTCCAGATTCGCTATCGCGCCACCGCCATCGATCCGCTGCGCTATTTACCGCCACAGGGCAGCAAGCCAAAGTGCTAATCGGTTATATTATCGCCACTTAGACGCAGAAAGGCTTGTCAGTGAAGGCGTTAAGTCTATAATGCCTTCACCCCTTTCACGGGGACGCCTTATGCGGGTGTAGTTCAATGGTAGAACGGTAGCTTCCCAAGCTGCATACGAGGGTTCGATTCCCTTCACCCGCTCCAAACTTACCTTTCCTTAATGCTATCCATCAAACCACTACGTTTTAGTGCGACCAACATGAGCATTTAGCTTGCAGTTATCATGATTAACGGTTTTTCACCTCGTAGTCCGGTAGCGAAAATTCAGTAATAAAGGCATCAAGCGCGTGGCTGTCCGGCAGTGCGGTCAGTGCACCTTTGCGGGTTGTTGCGAGCGCACCGCAGGCACTGGCCTGAGCAATAGCCTGATGTATCTGTTCAAAACGCTCTGGCATCCCATTATGTGCAATCCAGGCCAGCAAGCCAGCGACGAAAGCATCGCCAGCCCCGGTCGTATCAATACTGTCGATGGTATAACCGTTGAAATGGATGACGCTGTGTCGCCATATCACCATGGCACCTTGCGCCCCGTAGGTCACGATTTTCAGTTGAGCAGGGAGTGCTTTAAGGGCGTCAAGCGCACAGGTAAAATCGTAGGTGTCTGTAAGCCAGTACCATTCTTCTTCTGAGAGTTTAAGAATGTCGGCCTGCGATGAAAAATGGCGTACTGTCTCGACCATTGCTTGCTTATCAGGCCACATTTGCTCGCGTAAATTCACATCGAAACTCAGTAATCCTCCGCGCTGTTTAACGTTGCCGATAGCGGTGATCAGCGTATTACGACAAATTTCGCCGACCAGCGCCAAAGAACAAAAGTGCAGAATATCGTCGCTAAAGTCTGGAAGGACATCGGGTGTTAAAAATTGATCTGCTGAGGGGCTGGTTAAAAATGTAAATCCGCGCTCCCCACCGCTGTTGAGTGAAACCAGCACCGTACTGGTTCTGTGCTCGCTATCTAACTGCAGACTGGCGGTTGATACGCCTGAGTCAGACAACGTTTTTTTTAGGAAACGACCAAAATCGTCTTCACCCACTCGGCCAATAAAACCACTTTGGCAGCGTAAACGTGCCGTACCGACCGCAACATTAAATGGGGCACCTCCTGCGCAGGCTTGATACTGCATATCTGAAAGCGGTAGAAGATCGACCACCGCGTCGCCAAGAGTCCAGATATTCATGACATTTCCTCAATGATAATTAACGTATTTGTTAAAAGTTATAATCCAGCATCAGCTTATATTCGGTGGTGATGGCATCACCGTTAGTGACCCAACTACCGCTCTGGTTTATCAGGGCGCCGGTAACTTCCCCGGACACTGTAAAACGGGAGGTTAAGGGGTAGTTTGCTGACACCTTCATGAATCGGTTACGAGTATTCTGGAAAACTTCACCATCTTCAGGCTGAGCATTGTTTTTCTTATAATGTCCATACCCGCCGCTGAGCGTTGTGGATAATTTCCCCCAGTTGCGCCAGACGCCAAATGAAGTGGTCCAGCTTTTTTCGTCGATATCCCCCCATTGCGCGCGGTCTAAAATAGAAGAGGCGAATTGCTGGCGAAACCAGACCCCGGTGGTGTTGTTAATAATATATTGGACGCCAGGTTCAATCTGAAATGAGCGTACGTCACGATCATTCTGCGAACCACCGCTGCGGCGATGGTCAATCTGCTGATACAGGTAGTTAAAGAATGAGAAATTGTCGGTAACACGCAAATCGGTAAAGAATTTGACGCGTCCCTGCCAGCGATCCTCGATTGACGCACTTCCCCCCATAACATCCCAACCGTAACGCAGACGCTTGTAGAAATATTCATGGCCGATAATCAACTGAGTCCACTGATTCTGGCTGAGGTAAGTCTGGTCCTCCCATGGCCCGTTATAGTTGGTGGTTCTGCCCTCAGAGAAAGCCAGATACCAACCGGGTAACGCGTCGTGACGCATCACCCCTTGCACAAACGTCAATGAATCATTGCCACTGTGGAAATGGCTGTTCCGCCAGTTATTATCCTCAATGGCATATTTCATTTTAAGCTGGCCATGTACGCGGCCACCGGCAGGATTGGAGGAACGCGTTGAGGTCCACATGACATCTTCATCCAGATATGACCACGGATCGACGGCAATAACGTTTCCCGACAAATCCTTCATGATACTCATACTCGCATTCGCCAGCGCCGGAAACAGAAGAGAAAAAATAACAGACAGGGCATGATAACTTTTCATAATAATATCCCGTTAAATCATTTCTTTTATTTTCAGCGACGCGTGAAAATTATCGTTTTGAGGTAGGCTAATACTCCATGCTTTATCCTGCATGGAGTACATTCGGGTACTGAATGCCGCTTTATTGTTGATATAAAAAACAGCAATTGAGTTTTGAATCAGGACACGTAACTCAATTTTTTCACCGAGCGGAACATTCACCCAGGATTCAGCGTTAGCCAGGTGAATTGTCGCCAGCGGCGCATTGAAAAAATAGACTTTACCTTTGCTCTTATTGAACACAACGTTGAGCATTGCATCACTGATTCTGTCATCCGCCAGGCCAAAGCTCATGACCATTCCGGCAGAGGGAATATCAATGGTGGCGCTTAACTCACCTCGTTTGGGCAGGGGTGGATACACCGCAGACTGTAAGGGACCGAACGGCGTTGCCGTTTTTAGCCTTTTATCGTTCTCTAAGGTCGTCACCGGACCCGGGTTGTCGTTGATGACCGTTTCAAGCTCCTGCGGGAGAATGCTATTGAGCTGACCCTTGTCATCTGCCGTTAGCTCATGAGCAACCAGATTTCCTGCCCAGTCAATGTTGCCGCTATCGCGGTTTCCCGCTTTGGTGGGGATCCAGCCGAAAACAAACAGGCGATCGTTTTTGAGCGCCAGTTTACCCGCGTAAAAACCCGAGCCATCGACCACATAATTATCCATTTTCCGCCACGGCCCATCCGGATTATCCGCGACCCGATATTGGGTCAGGCGTAGCGGCCATTGGTCGCTAAAGCTGAGATACCAACGTCCGTTGAAGAACACAAGCGTAGGGCATTCGAGGTTGGCATTGCTGGTAATGGTGTCGTTATCAAAAAATACACCTCTGTCTTCCCAGGTCTTTAAATCGGTTGAACTGTACCGGGCAATAACACCGCGACCGTTGCTGCGCGTGGTAATCAACATCCAATATTCTTTCTTTTCTTCAACCCAAACCACATGAGGGTCCCTGAAGTCATTCCCTCGATAGTTACCGCCCGGTAGGATCGTATCCTGTGGGTGTTTTATCCAGTGAAGACGGTCTTTGCTGGTCGCGTGCATAATGGATTCAACCGGAAACACATTTTCATTGTGTGCGGTATACCAGGCATGCCAGGTATCGCCGACTTTAATAATCGAACCGGTTCCCAAGAGTAATTCAGGATCGTCAACGTCGTTGACATAGGGAATTACTTCCGAATGGTTCTGATAATCATATAAATTAGCACTCGACAGCAGGTGAATGGCGTGTACGCCCAGATCGCTGCCACCACGAACATCGTTCAGATAAAAAATATCAAATATGCCATCATTATAAACAGGCATCGGGTCGCCAATAAATGAACCGTCCACCCGTGGGAAAAAATCATTAACATGACTGATGGTTTTATTGTGTAATGTTTCTTTTGACGGCTGCGACCAGGCCGGCATATTTCCAAGCGAAAGCGCCAGTAGAGCGACAGATGCCGCTAAGATTATTTTTTTCATGCTACACCTGAATATCAGAAGTTATAATTCACACCGACCACGGTAAAGGGATTCCATGAGTGTCCGGCAGTTGTCCAGAGTCCGGCTTCTTTGGTAAATTGTGCTTTGAATTCACCGTATAAGCGAACTTCGCCAAAAACCGGGTAACTGATAGTGCCGCCAATAAATTTATATCTACCGTCATAAAAAACTTCTTTGGCATTGCTGGCGTTATCTATTTTGTCCTGCCCGAAGCCCAAATACAGGGAGGTTAACAGAGGGTACCAGTTCCGCCAAAGTCCAGCAGTGACCTTCCATTCTTGTTCAACGATATCGCCCCAGCTTTCACGTTCCTGGCGGTTATAGTAATAATAGGGCCGAAGATACAAACCGAGATCCGGATTTATGCGGTATTGAATGGCAGGTTCTATTTCAAAAATATACTGATTAAGATCGCCATTTCCCGGCTCATTTCCCTGCGGCTGATATTCACCATAAGCATATCCGGCGAGACTCCATTTGTTGGTCAGTCGCAGGTCCTGCCAAACTTTGAATCTGCTTTTCCAGCGTTTCGTTGCCGTTTCGGAACCGGCCATGACTTCTGTACCGATATTACCTCGCCAGGTTTCAAAAATATGACCTACAAAAAACTCATTGATGGTGTTTGTGCCTTTGTAGTCCTGGTTACTGAATTGGCCTTGATAACTGTCTTCCCTGGCATTCCAAAAACCAAAATACCAGTTTGGTAATTCGTCATGTCTTAAAAAGGCCTGAATGGTGGCGAGTTTGAATTTGCCGCTATTTTTCTTATTGTCGCTCCAGCGAACATCATCAATTTCTATTTGAGTCCCGATGTTTCCATGCAGGCCGCCGACTTCCATATTACGACCAATGCTATTCCAGTGAACCGGTGGGTCTTCCTGTCTTAAACGCAATAGACTGACATCTTCCGGATTATCCATTTCGTTTTTGGTGTTCACTTTAGCTGTTTTATCCACAGCAACAGGTGATGATGCCGCGCTAAGGGGCAATGGCTCTTTTTCTTTTTGTGCAGGTGATGCATTCGTTACTTTAGTGTCAGTTTCATCTTGAAAATAGCTTTGATAGTTTCCTGTATAACTTTCTGGCTGTTCTATGGTTTCTTCAGCAATGACAGGAAATGCCGCTAATGTCAGCATCATTGCCAGCGTCTGCTTTCTTGAAATGAATATGCTTTTATTTATCGCTGTAGTGCGATGTTGAGGTGTTAATATTTCTTCCATTTTGCTATCTCATTATCCCAGACAATAAAATGCCAGCCAGAGACTGGCACCCATTAAAAGCTCACAATGTAAGAAAAAGGTCGAAACTGAGAATTATTTATCCAAAGACCAGTATCCGGCATCGTGTAATGAGGCAATACCACTATTCGCAAACAGTGATATATCGCGTTGGCCCGGCTGCGGATAAATTCGGCTGCTTAAGCAAGCGTCACCCTCGTTAACAAAAACCTCAACCGATGAGCGGTCAATAAAAATTCGCAGTGACAGGCCGCTGCCTGCTGGTAGCGGAATGCTACGAATGCCTTCCAGCGAATATTCCGGATAGCGACGCTCGACCACCAGACGCTGAGCCTGAATATCGACGTAAATTCTCAGCCCATCACCCAACGCCATACCAAACTGTTCAGCCGTAGACGCACTCAGATCCCATGCCAGCTGCACTTCGACCGCTTCGGCATCTTCCGCGATAAGGGCTTTCTGATTTTTCAGGCAGCGAATAGGTGTTGGATAATAGCGACCGCGCAGCGCAGTGACTTCATCCGCGGGTTTCATCCTCACTTGATGATTGTCAGCAAGGCATAACTCGCGCGGGAGAGAGAGCATACCCGCCCATCCATCTTGCTGTTCCGGCATCGGCGATTCCCACATATCCAGCCAACCAATGACAATGCGGCGGTTGTCCGGGGTCAGGAAACTTTGCGGAGCATAGAAGTCGTGTCCGTGGTCCAGCTCAATAAATTCTCCGCTATGCGTAAACGGTTGTCCTGGCTGCCACTCCCCAAGTAAATAGCCACTCTGAAAGAGATTACGATGGTGATACCCTTGCGCCGATATCCCTTGCGGGGAGAACATCAGCACGCGTTTTCCTCCGAGGTTAAAGAAATCCGGGCATTCCCACATAAAGCCCATGCCGTCTTCAGCCTCTGCGAAAATACCCTCGTCGTGCCATTCCCGGAGATCGGTGGAGCGGTACAGGCGCACCTGGCCAGTATTCTCCACGCGAGAACCGACGACCATGTACCAGAATTCGCCTTCCCGCCATACCTTCGGATCGCGAAAATGATGCAGTCCCGGCGGGGTATCAATTACCATGCCATGCCGTTCGAAATGGATACCGTCACGACTGGTTGCCAGACACTGCACCTGGTAAAGATTGTCGTCAGTGTCGGGCGAACCGTGAAACTTATGTCCGGTATAAATTAACGCCAGCGTATCGCCGTCCACCACGGCGGAACCGGAGAAGCAGCCGTCTTTATCAGCCGGGCCTTCCGGGGCCAGCGCGACGGGAAGATGTTCCCAGTGCACCAGGTCTTTGCTGCGTGCGTGTCCCCAGTGCATTGGACCCCATTGAGTGGAATAGGGATGGTGTTGATAAAACGCGTGATACCAACCGTCAAACCATACCAGACCGTTAGGATCATTCATCCAGCCTGCGCGAGCAGCAAGGTGATACCGCGGGTACCAGCGCGGATTGACACCGGTTTGTGCTTTTTCAAGTGTCTGTTCAGCCTGTTCTAATAAGGATGTCATCGTCTTTACTCTCAGTATTACACAGCGCTTTGCTGCAGATAGGATGGCTCAGATGAGGGTTTATTTGAGCGCAAAAGGAAAATGGAAATAAACGTGGTGCAGAACACCATAATACCCATGAACAAATAGGACTGAGCGAAGCCAAATTTTTCATAGCTAAAGCCTGCCAGTGGGGATAATACGGTGCCAATTATTGAGCTGGTGCAGGCGAATCCCACCAGATAAATCGTGGAGGACAGGCGTTTATCGAAATTGAGACTGTTGTATTTAAAAATGGCGACTAACAATATCGGCAGTTCGATTGCGTGAAGCAGTTTGGTAATTGAAATGAGCACGGGTCCTTCCACCAGCCCGGAGGCAATCATGCGCAGTGCCATCACCATTCCGGCGAATATCAGACCATTTTTAGCGCCAATGCGGTTAACCAACCAAGGCGCGCAAAACATGCCTGCTGCCTCCAGAAAGACCTGGAAGGAATTTAAATAGCCGAACATCTCATTCCCTTCTCTTAATGTCGGGAACTGTGAAGAGAAATAGACCGGGAATTGCTGGTCGTATACGCCATAAATGCAGGTTCCGATCACGAAAAATATCAGCGCCCAGAAGCGCGGCAGAGTGAGCAGACGCAGGGCATCTTCCAGCGAGACTTTTTTGGCGCCTATTTCCAGTTTCTCCATGCTTGCCGGCGTCGCGACTTTTAAGCGCAGCAGCAGGCAGAAGAAAATTAGCCCTGAACAAGAGGCCACCAGGAAGTTAAGGTCAGGATTGATATTAAACAGTAACCCGGCAAAAAACGTGGCGACAGCCCAGCCCAGAGACCCCCACATGCGTGCCCGGCCAAACTCAAAGGTGCTCTGACGCGCCACGCGCTCGGTATAGGATTCGAGAACGCCGATTCCGCCGTTAAATGTCAGTCCAATAAACAAACCGCCAAACACGCTACCCAGCAAAATGTTAATGCTTAGCAAATAGCTAAAAAGCACATACGCGGGGCCGGAGAGGATCAGTAACCCTGTGATAACCCATAACAGATGTTTACGCAGGCCAAGTCGGTCCTGGATAAAGCCATAGCAAACCTGAGCGAAGAGCGCGGATACGGATAAAACGGAAAAAATAATGCCGGTTTCCGACGCTTTGAGCCCCACTTCCTGATGTAGCCAAATGGAGAGGAGTGAACTTGATGAGGACCAGGTCACAAAGAAAAAGAACAACAAAGCGCTGAGCAACAGATAGCTGCGGGATGGCCTTTTTTTCATCTACGTAATCTCAGAGGAATGATATGCGTTGATGGTAACGTTAACATTTTTGGCCTACACTCGATTTTGAATTGATAATCGATGTTAATCACAAAAGTTAACGTTAACATTTGCACATTGAGATCAAGATCAAATTTTTTATCGCGGCTTGCAACTCCTTGGGGTTCGATGCCTAGAATAGGGATTCGCAGGTGCTCATAAGCCGGTAGTGGATGGGGTGAGTACAAAGCCAAAATTGGATAGCTAGTTTCATTAATGGAAGATTATGGCGTCTTTAAAAGATGTGGCCAGACTGGCCAATGTATCGCTGATGACGGTGTCGCGGGTGCTGAATGACCCGAAACGCGTAAAACCTGAAACCTTGTCCAAGGTGCAGGACGCTATCTTACAGCTGAACTATGTGCCGGACCTCTCCGCCCGCCAGGTTCGCCGTGTCGGTTCCACCAATAAAACCATTGGCGTACTTGCCCTGGATACGGTCACTACCCCTTTTTCCGTCGAAATTACGCTGTCTATTGAGGAAACCGCACGGGCGTACGGCTGGAATAGCTTTGTGGTTAACATGTTTACCGATGACAACCCTGACGATATTGTCAATCTGCTTCTCGCACACCGGCCCGGGGGGATCATTTTCACCACCATGGGGCTACGTGAAGTGAGCATTCCTCCTAAGTTACTGAAGCACCCTTGTGTATTAGCCAACTGCGAGAACAAGGGAGAACCGGTTGCCAGCTATATTCCTAATGATGAACAAGGGCAGTATACCGCAGTGCAGGCGCTGTTAGCCGCGGGGTATCGTCGCCCTCTCTGCCTGCATTTACCTGTCAACCATCTGGCGACGCTTCGCCGTCGTCAGGGGCTTGATCGCGCCTGCCGTGAAGCCAATATCAACCCCGAGACGCTTGAACACTGCTATATGCAATATGGCGATGAGCACTACCGTGATATTCCGGACATTTTACGGGCGTATATTGTTAAGGGGCAGCCGCAATTTGATTCGGTTATCTGTGGCAATGACCGCATTGCATTTATGGTCTATCAGACGCTGTTGACCCAGGGGATCCGAATCCCACAGGACATTGCCGTTCTGGGTTACGATAACCTTGTGGGAATCGGAAATTTGTTCTTACCCCCACTATCCACGGTCCAGCTACCACATTATGAGATTGGTCGATTAAGCACGCTGCACATTATCAATGGCGACAGCCACCGGGAGAAAGTACTGGTCGACAGTCCTTGGCTGATGCGAGAGTCCTTTTGAGAAAACCGATCTCTCTGTTATGCCCTTCACCTCACTATCTCTGGTTTCTGTTCGCAGATAATAGATCGACAAAAGGGTATGGCGCCCCGTCTGGCGCACTGTAAATTTATCGACCAGACTTAAGCCAAAGGCATAGTCTGCGCGGGCATTGTGCTTTAAACTGCGCGCTGCGAAATTTGAGTTGTTGAACGATTAATTAGGCGGTAAAGGCGATGGCGATGCACGGAACAATCACAACCTGGTTTGAAGATAAAGGCTTTGGATTTATCAAAGATGAAAACGGCGATAACCGCTACTTTCATGTGATTAAGGTTGCCAATCCTGAGCTGATCAAAAAAGATGCGGCGGTCACGTTTGAGCCGACCACCAACAACAAAGGCCTATCGGCGTTTGCGGTCAAAGTGGCTCCGGAAAGTAAGTACATCTATATCGCGGGCGAGCGCATCAAGATCACCTCTATCAAATCGTACCTGGTGTACAGCGAAGAAGTGCCTGCTGACACGAAGATTGATAAAGAGAACGCGGTGTTATCGGTCGGGGTGTTGATGAACAGTATCCGCCCGAAGGCGGAAGCCAAAACCGGCGAAATGCGCACGGTGAAAAAGCTGGTGGTCACCAGCTTCCAGGGCACAACCTACATCTTCTCGGAAGATGAGATTGATATCGAAGAGACGGTAAAACTGCTGAAAAAAGTGAAGTAAGCGCTAACCCAGCGCCTGCGGCAGGTTGTTCAGCACATCCAGCGCATCTTTCGGCAGCGTCAAATGCGCGGCAGCCAGGTTTTCATTCAGATGACCCAGCGATGAGGTGCCTGGGATCAGCAGAATGTTCGGCGCACGCTGCAGCAGCCAGGCGAGCGCCACCTGCATAGGCGTAGCGTTCAGGTTGGCTGCAATCTCATCGAGTTCCTGAGACTGCAACGGCGTGAAGCCGCCGAGCGGGAAGAACGGCACGTAGGGAATATTCTGTTTCGCCAGGCTGTCGATCAACGCGTCATCATGACGATTTGCCACGTTGTAGAAGTTCTGCACGCAGGCGATGTCGGTCATCTTCTGACCATCTTCTACCTGTTTGGCGGTGACGTTGCTCAATCCGATGTGACGGATAAGCCCCCGGTCTTTCAGCTTAATAAGCGTTTCCAGCGGTTCTTCCAGCGAACCTTCCGCCGGACCGTGGGCGCTTATCATGCTGCGCAGATTCACCACCTCCAGCACGTCCAGCCCAAGATTGCGCAGATTGTCTTCGACCGCCTGCGTCAGCTCCGGCGCAGAGAGCGCGGGTAACCAGTTTCCCTTGTCGTCACGACGCGCGCTGACCTTAGTCACAATGGTCAGTTCTTGCGGATAGGGGTGCAGCGCTTGTTTGATGATTTGGTTGGTAACGTGCGGCCCGTAGAAGTCGGAGGTATCGATGTGATTCACGCCAGCGTCAAGCGCGGCTTGCAGCACTTTTACCGCCGTCTGCGGATCTTTCGGCGGCCCAAAAACGCCAGGGCCGGCGAGCTGCATCGCCCCGTAACCGAGACGCCAGACTTCGCGATTGCCAAGAGTAAAGCTGCCGGACTGTTTAACGCTGGACATATCTGTATCCTCATAATGGCTCAACGAGTCAGTGTAAACCTATCATTAACCGAAGAACATCACCGAGACGCAGAGCAGGCCGACAATCAGCGTCAGCAGGCTGCCTACCGACCGATACGGTTTCAGCGCTGGAATGGCGTAGGTTGAAAGCGTTGGCATGATGAACAGGATCATCGCAATCAACGGCCCGCTGATGGCATAAATCATCGAAATCGCGTTGGGATTAATGCAGCACACCGCGAAGGTCACGGCGGAGACCAGCAAAATGGAGGTCGCGCGGTTAAAGGCGCGGCTTTTACGTACGCCGACCTGATTCAGGGTGGTGCGCACCATTTCGCTGGCACCTTCAATCACGCCGAAATAGGTGCCGAGGAACGATTTTGACATCGCTACGATCGCCACAATAATGCCAGAAACCGCCAGCCAGTGCGGTGCCGCAGGCATCATCGCCAGCGCCGAAAGAATGGTGACACCCTCATTTTTGGCGTGGGTGATGTAGCCTTCCGGGATAGCCAACAGGCAGCTGAAGACAAAGAACAGCACGCTCAGGCAGATAATGAGGTAGGCAATCCGCATAATCTTTTTGCATTTATCCATGGCCGCATCGCCAAACTTTTCGCGTCTGTCGATGGCGAAGGTCGAGATAATCGGCGTATGGCTAAAAGCGAAAACCATCACGGGAATGGAGAGCCAAATCTGGTGCAGCGTCTGTGGCGAAAAGCTTAGCTGACCGCTGAATCTGGCCGGTTCCCAGGAGCCGGTCAGGTAGAGCGACAGGAACAGGAAGTAGGCAATCAGTGGAAACACCAGAAAACCCATCACCTTCAGCGTCGCGTGGCGGCCCATCAGGAAGATAAGGTTGAGTACCAGCACTACCGCCAGGCTTACCAGCATCCGCACGCCGAGCGTCACCGTCATCTGTTTTGCCAGCTGTTCCGTGAGAGAATTGGTAATCGCCACGGCGTAGATCAGCACCACCACAAAGAAGGCGATGAAATAGAGCGCAGTGATGAGATTACCGATTTTCTTACCGTAGTAATGATTGACCGCGCCGGTGATCCCAACGTTAGCGGGCAGGTTTGCAGAGAGAATAAAACGGCACAGGGCACGGTGCGGCCAATAGGTTAACGGCCAGGCGACCAGGGCAGTTACCAGCAGCACCATAGCTCCTGCGGAGCCCAGCTGAATCGGCAGGAACAGGGTGCCAGCCCCTACCGCAGTACCATATAAGGCGAAACTCCAGAGGGTTTCGTCTTTTGACCATAATTTCGACATTAGTTGAACTTTTAAACCAGATAACGAAAAAACAGCGGCGAGTTTACCTTATTTCAACCAGCGCGGGGGAGGGAGAATTGTGGTTAGCATTCATACGCCAGATGAATGTTACGTGAAGGCGATATCCTTTGTGATAAAACTCACTTTTTTTAAACAATTACGATAATAGTTGATAACAATGCTCTACTATAGCGCTGATTATTTGCGCTGAGGTCGGGATGAAAGACGTCGTTATCGTAGGTGCCGTACGTACGCCGATTGGCTGCTTCCAGGGGGCATTGTCGCGTTTTACGGCGGTTGAACTGGGGAGCGTAGTGGTGCAGGCACTGGTGGATCGTACCGGAATAGATCCCATGGTGGTCGATGAGGTTATCCTCGGACAGGTACTGACCGCGGGCGCCGGGCAAAACCCTGCGCGGCAGTCGGCCATAAAAGGTGGGCTGCCAAATACCGTTTCCGCGATAACCATCAACGATGTCTGCGGCTCAGGTCTCAAGGCGCTGCATCTCGCCACTCAGGCGATTCAGTGCGGTGAGGCTGATGTGGTGATTGCTGGCGGACAGGAAAACATGAGCCGCGCGCCGCATGTGTTAACCGACAGCCGTACCGGGGCACAACTGGGTAACAGTCAGCTGCTCGACAGCCTGGTTCACGACGGGCTGTGGGATGCGTTCAATGATTATCACATGGGCGTGACCGCCGAAAATCTGGCCCGGGAATACGGTATTTCGCGTGAATTGCAGGATGCCTGGGCGCTCAGTTCGCAGCAAAAAGCGCGTCGGGCAATTGATTCCGGGCGCTTTCGCGATGAAATTGTGCCGGTAGTGAATGTGCAGCAAAACGGCCTCACTCAGGTGGTGGACACCGATGAGCAGCCGCGCACTGATGCCAGCGCCGAAGGGCTGGCTCGTCTGATGCCCGCATTTGATACCCTCGGGTCGGTGACTGCGGGGAACGCGTCGTCGATCAACGACGGTGCGGCGGCGGTGATGATGATGAGTGAATCCAAAGCGATGGAGCTGAATCTGCCGATTCTGGCCCGGATCCGCGCCTTCGCCAGCGTCGGGGTCGATCCTGCGCTGATGGGGATTGCGCCAGTTTATGCCACACGCCGTTGTCTGGAACGCGTGGGTTGGCAGTTGAACGACGTCGATTTGATTGAGGCCAACGAGGCATTTGCCGCTCAGGCCATTTCGGTCGGTAAAGTGCTGGAGTGGGACGAATCGCGCGTCAACGTTAACGGCGGGGCGATTGCCCTGGGCCATCCGATTGGCGCGTCCGGCTGTCGTATTTTGGTGTCGCTGGTGCATGAAATGATCAAGCGCGATGCCCGTAAAGGGCTGGCAACGCTGTGCATCGGCGGCGGGCAGGGGGTTGCCCTGGCGGTTGAGCGCGAATAAATTTACTTTGCCCGGCTGCACCCTGCTGTCGGGTTGATATCCCTTCCTTTTTGACCTCTGATCTTTGATTTTAAACCCGCTTTGAGTTCATACGCGTCCTTTTTTAAAGGTTGTGCAACTTATTGTTTGTCATGGTTTTTTAATCTCTGTTCCTGGCGGGCTATCCAGCAGGAACGTGATCGCTTTTGCATTTCTGGTATTTTAATGCAGAAAAAGTGAAACACTGTTTTATTTGTAATTGAAAACCCATCAGCGGAAGACTAAGATGACCTTAACGGAAAAGCGAAACTGCTTTTCAAAATGGACAACTTTAGCTGGAGGTAAATGTGGACATCAGACAAAGCATCCACAGTGCGCACGCCAAAACCCTCGACACGCAGGGACTGCGCAATGAATTTTTAGTTGAGCAGGTATTTGTCGCAGACGAGTACACCATGGTGTACAGCCATATCGACCGCATTATTGTGGGCGGGATTATGCCGGTTGCCAAAACGGTGTCCGTCGGCGGTGAAGTCGGGAAGCAACTGGGCGTGAGCTATTTCCTCGAACGCCGCGAGTTGGGCGTTATCAATATCGGTGGCCCGGGCACCATTACGGTCGACGGCAAATGCTATGAAATCGGCCATCGCGATGCGCTGTATGTCGGCAAGGGGGCGAAAGAGGTGGTGTTTGCAAGCATCGACCCGGCGAAACCCGCCAAGTTTTACTACAACTGCGCCCCGGCACACTCCACTTATCCGACCAAAAAAGTGACGCCAGCCGATGTTGCGCCGGTCACCCTCGGCGATAACCTCACCAGTAACCGCCGCACAATCAATAAATACTTTGTGCCGGACGTGCTGGAAACCTGCCAGCTCAGCATGGGTCTGACCGAACTGGCTCCGGGTAACCTGTGGAACACCATGCCGTGTCATACCCATGAGCGTCGGATGGAAGTGTACTTCTATTTCAATATGGCCGATGACGCCTGCGTATTCCACATGATGGGACAGCCGCAGGAGACACGCCATATCGTGATGCACAACGAGCAAGCGGTGATTTCACCGAGCTGGTCGATTCATTCAGGCGTGGGCACACAGGCCTACACCTTTATCTGGGGCATGGTTGGTGAAAACCAGGTCTTCGATGATATGGACCACGTCGCCGTTAAAGATCTGCGTTAAATCGCGGGCAAACCATCATCTTGCCTGTCGAATGCAGGCGCAAAATGAGTAAGGATTTTTTTATGATTCTCGATACATTTTCACTGGCAGGCAAAGTCGCTGTAGTCACCGGGTGTGACACCGGTTTAGGTCAGGGGATGGCCATCGGCCTGGCGGAAGCGGGCTGTGATATCGTCGGCATTAACATCGTTGAACCGACCGAGACTATCGAGCAGGTCACTTCCCGTGGCCGCCGTTTTCTCAGCCTGACTGCCGACCTGCGTAATATTGACGGTATTCCTCAGCTGCTGGAACGCGCAGTCGCCGAATTTGGACATATTGATATTCTGGTGAATAACGCCGGACTGATTCGTCGCCAGGATGCGATTGAGTTCAGCGAGAAGGACTGGGACGACGTGATGAACCTGAACATCAAAGCGGTGTTCTTTATGTCTCAGGCGGCGGCGAAGCACTTCATCAGCCAGGGCAACGGCGGCAAAATCATTAATATTGCCTCGATGCTCTCTTTCCAGGGCGGGATCCGTGTACCTTCTTACACCGCATCGAAAAGCGGCGTAATGGGCGTAACTCGCCTGCTGGCGAACGAGTGGGCAAAACATGGCATCAACGTGAATGCGATTGCCCCGGGCTATATGGCCACCAACAACACCCAGCAGCTGCGTGCCGATGAGCAGCGCAGTGCGGAAATCCTTGACCGTATCCCGGCGGGACGTTGGGGTCTGCCGTCTGACCTGATGGGGCCAGTGGTGTTCCTGGCCTCCGGCGCCTCAGACTATATCAACGGTTACACCGTAGCAGTCGACGGCGGTTGGCTCGCACGTTAAGCTCATCGCAGGTTACGAATGACAACCCCGCCTAATGGCGGGGTTTTTTGTATTTAATGGTTTTTAAAGTGTGTATTTATATTTTGAGTAACAGAATTTGTACGTTTTGTAGCAATAAATAGGGTGCGATTCCTAATTATTCTTAAAGCAGTGAAAAGCCATATTTCAACTACCTGTTCAGGTAGGCATTAAATCTCAACGGTTATAAATAGGTTCGGTGATGCGGTGTGATTCTCTCATCATCCATCAAATTTTCATTTTTTATCACGTAAAGGTTTTCAGAAAATTCTTATGGGGATATATTAACCAAATCTTAACCCGGCACCGTGAACGCGAAAAATTATGTCAACTATGGATATCAAACCGCAAAAGGACACAGTCGTCTCCTTCCCAAACGCCACGCCGATGGCTTCATTCGGCCAGGAAATCGATCTGCTGGCGATGGTTGAAATTCTCTGGAATGCGAAGAAACGCATCCTCAGCGTCGTTTTTGGTTTTGCGATGATTGGGCTGCTGGTGAGCTTCTTCCTGCCGCAAAAGTGGACCAGTAATGCAGTGATCACACCACCTGAGCGGGTACAACTCACCCCACTTAATACGCTCCTGGCCACGACCAGGGTGTTGGGCGTTGAGGCGAATGTTGACAGCAGCGCTCTGTTTAATCTGTTTATTAAGAAGTTTAACTCATCGGTGTTGCTGGAACAGTTCATCACCTCGAGTCCGGCGCTGATGAGTCAGTTTAACGGGACCGAGGTTGATCCAGGCGAACTGCACCGTGCCATCGTTGCGGTTTCTGAGAAGATGAAAGCCGTGGATGATGCTGGTAACAAGAAAGAACCGGCAACACCTTACAGTTCGTGGACGCTCTCTTTCACCGGTCCCCAACCGGAGGAAGCTCAAACTATTCTGGCGGGTTACACGCAGTTCGTAGCGGATAAAGTCGTGAAGCAGACGTTGTCGAATATCCACGATAGCGTAGCGATGAATATTCAGATCGAAAAACAGCGACTGGCGCTGGATCGTGCCCAAATGGAAAACGCCAAAGAGACCAAAATCAAGCGCCTGAATTATTCGTTAGAGGTGGCGAAAGCGGCCGGGATTAATAAGCCGGTATACAGCAATGGGCAAACGATAAAAGACGACCCAGATTATTCCGTGACCTTAGGCACCGAAGGGATCAGTAAAAAGCTGGAAATTGAAAAATCGATGAAAGATGTTGCCGAGCTTAATGCGGATATCCTTAACCGTGAATATCGATTAAAACAAATCGAACAGTTGGATATTAAGAGCATCCAGTTCCCGGTAGTGAATTATCAGCTCTCGCCCTCTTTGCCGGTGAAAAAAGAGGGACCGGGTAAAGCGGTGATTATCCTGCTGGCGGCTCTGCTTGGGGGAATGGTGGGCTGTGCTGGCGTTTTGCTACAGCACGCGCGCGCGTCACGTCGTAGCCAGATGCTGCTGGATGAGCAGCCTGTTTAACGCCAGCGATGGCTGATAACCCATCCGGCCAGAGATAAAAAAGGGCGTTGGTGTCCTTTTTTATTTCAGAAAATCTTCTCGCACCGGGGTGAAGGTATCAAGCAGTGTCCCAGCCTTTAAGCAGACACAGCCATGCATCACGTGCGGCTGTTTATAGAGTGTATCGCCCGCCCGCACAATTTGCGTTTCATCGCCGATGGTAAATTCAAACTCACCTGACAGCACGGTGGTTAACTGTTCATGCGGATGATTATGCAGCGGGCCAATCGCGCCCGTTTCAAAGTGAACTTCCACCGCCATCATCTTACCGCCATGGGCCAAAATCCGCCGGGTTACGCCGTTGCCCAAATCCTCAAGTATGGTGTCTTTGTGTCGTACAAACATCGCAGAGCCCTCAAAGTGAAACATTGTTTCAATCAGAGTATATTAAGCGGATTAAGTTGAAAACAGGCGTGCTGATAAGTGGAAAGTTGATCACATCTCTGGTTCACTGTGGAAAACATTCTGAAAGGACAATTCATGAAAACTATTGGCCTGCTCGGCGGCATGAGCTGGGAATCAACAATTCCTTACTATCGTCTGATTAATGAAGGTATCAAACAGCGTCTGGGCGGCCTGCATTCGGCGAAGATCCTGATGCATAGCGTCGATTTTCAGGAAATCGAAACCTGTCAGTCGATGGGAGAATGGGACAAAGCGGGGGAGATGCTGGCACAGGCGGCGGCCGATCTGGAAAGCATTGGCGCAGAGGGCATCGTGCTCTGTACCAATACCATGCACAAAGTGGCGTCACACATCGAGCTGCGCTGCGGGGTTCCGTTCCTGCACATTGCGGATGCGACCGGGCGCGCCATCGAAAAACAGGGCGTGCGCAACGTGGCGCTGTTAGGCACGCGCTACACGATGGAACAGGATTTCTACCGTGGCCGCCTCGAACAGGAGTTCTCGCTCAACACGCTTATTCCTGACGCGGATGAACGTGCACGAATCAACCAAATTATCTTCGAAGAGCTGTGTCTCGGCACCTTCACTGAGGCATCCCGCGCTGACTATTTACAGGTGATCGATCGCCTGATGGGCGAGGGCGCAGAAGGTGTCATTTTCGGCTGTACCGAAATCGGCCTGCTGGTGCCCGCAGAACGCAGCCCGATCCCGGTGTTCGATACTGCCGCACTTCATGCGGCCGATGCCGTCGACTTTATGCTTTCCTGACGCGGTTGAGTTTCTCTTCCAGCGGTGTGACCAGCGTTTGCACGCTGTTTTGCAGATGGGAAACAAAAGCATCGACGAGGGCTGAGCCGGGTCGATGCAAGGGGCGGATCAGGCTGACGGTAAACGGCACTTCGATGCTGAATCGGCGAATAGCAATTCCACTCTCTTCACCGCTGTGGGCGTAATCCAGGGCGGTAAACGGGTTAACCACTGAAATCCCCACGCCTGCCCGCACCATCGCGCAAATGGATGCGGCGCTGTGGGTTTCTACCGCCATCCGCCGATGTACCCCATGTTCGGCAAACAGGCCATCCAGCAGTTGCCGATAGCTGTCGGTTCGCGACAGGCTGATGTAGCTCTGGCCTTCAAAATCCTGCGGCGTAAGCACCGTTTTTTCCGCCAGCGGATGCGCTGCGGGCAGGACACAGACTTCATTCATGCTCAGCAACGGCGTGCGTTCCGTGCCCGGCGGCGTATGCAGCGTCTCGGTTAGCCCCAGATCATGGCGCTGTGCGGAAAGCCATTCCTCCAGCAGGGGGGACTCCTGCGGCACAATGTGCAGGCTGACGTCCGGAAAACGCGCCAGAAAAGGCTGTAACAGCGCCGGTAAAAAAGACTGCGAGAATACCGGCAGACACACCACCGAAAGCTCACCCTGGCGAAATTCACGCAGGCTTTCGGCGGTGCTCAGAATGCGGTCCAGGCCGTACCACGAACGTTGCACCTCTTCGAATAGACGCAAACCCTGAACGGTCGGATGCAAACGCCCACGATTACGCTCAAACAGCTTCAGGCCTAACACTTTCTCAAGCCTGGCGAGTTCGCGGCTGACGGTAGGCTGCGAGGTATGCAGCATCGTCGCGGCTTCCGTCAGGTTTCCGGTGGTCATCACCGCATGAAAAATTTCGATGTGGCGCAAATTGACGGCGGGCATGGCAATTCCTTTCGGTACGTTATCCATATCAATTTTGCATTAAGTCTGGATAAAACGATATTTTTTATTGCGCGCTGGCTGTGGCGTAATCGATGAAAAGCGATAACACCGGAGTTCACCATGCCACGCCCACTGACCAGTTCCGACACCGACCTCACCGCTGAGAACCTGCTGCGCCTGCCTGCCGAGTTTGGCTGCCCGGTGTGGGTTTACGACGCGGCGATTATTCGCCAGCAGATTGCCCAGCTCAGCCAGTTCGACGTGGTGCGATTCGCACAGAAAGCCTGCTCGAACATTCATATTTTGCGCCTGATGCGTGAGCAGGGCGTGAAGGTGGATTCGGTGTCGCTCGGCGAAATCGAACGTGCGCTGGCTGCCGGTTACGATCCGGTGGCCCACCCGGACGATATTGTCTTCACGGCGGACATGATTGATGAGGCGACGCTCACCCGCGTGGCCGAACTGAAGATCCCGGTGAATGCCGGTTCCGTCGATATGCTGGCCCAGCTTGGGGCGGTGTCTCCTGGGCATCGCGTCTGGCTGCGTGTGAACCCCGGTTTTGGTCACGGTCATAGCCAAAAAACCAACACCGGAGGCGAGAACAGCAAACACGGGATTTGGTACAGCGACTTGCCTGACGCGCTGGAGGTCATCCAACGTTATCAGCTCAAGTTGGTGGGGATTCACATGCACATCGGCTCAGGCGTGGACTACGGCCATCTGGAACAGGTGTGCGGTGCGATGGTGCGTCAGGTTGTTGAGTTCGGCCAGGATCTTGAGGCCATCTCTGCCGGAGGTGGGCTATCTATTCCTTACCGCTATGGCGAAGAGACTATTGATACCCAACACTATTTCGGTCTGTGGAATGCCGCTCGCGAGCAAATTGCCCGGCACCTGGGGCATCCGGTGAAACTGGAGATCGAGCCAGGGCGTTTCCTGGTCGCGGAATCCGGCGTACTGGTGGCGCAGGTACGCAGCGTGAAAAACATGGGCAGTCGCCACTTTGTGCTGATCGACGCCGGTTTTAACGATCTGATGCGTCCGTCGATGTACGGCAGCTATCACCATATTTCTGCCCTCGCGGGCGACGGGCGTGATTTGAGCCAGGCTCCGCAGGTGGAAACCGTGGTGGCGGGCCCGCTGTGTGAATCCGGGGACGTGTTTACGCAGCAGGAAGGCGGCAAAGTGGAAACGCGTGAACTGCCGCAGGTGGTACCGGGGGATTATCTGGTACTGCACGATACCGGAGCCTACGGCGCGTCGATGTCGTCTAACTACAACAGCCGTCCGCTGTTACCGGAAGTGCTGTTCGACAACGGCAGCGCGCGCCTGATCCGTCGTCGTCAGACCATTGAGGAATTGCTGGCGCTGGAACTGTTCTGATAATACGGGCCGGTGGTTACCGAGTCGCGCAGCACCAGTTTCCCGGTGAACGGCGGCAACGTTTCTATCGGCACATCGTTGGCGAGTTTAATTGCCTGATCGATGGCGGTGGTAATCATGTTATCGATAGGCAGATAGACCGTGGAAAGTCCCGGTTCAAGCCACTTTGCGCTGGGGGCGTCGTCGAAGCCGAACAGCGAAATATCGTGCGGAATGCGTAATCCTGCCTGATGCAGCGCCTTTGAGGCACCCAATGCCATATCGTCGTTACAGGCAAACATGGCGCTGAATTTCACCTTCTCATCCAGCAACTGCTGGCACAGCTCATAGCCGCGCGCCATGCCAGAATCCCCGTACTTCACCCGACTTTGATCCCAGGCGATGCCGTGCTTTTCCAGCGCGCTGCGATAGCCTTGCAAGCGCGCTTTGCCGGTCGGCGTATGAATAGGCACGGTAATACAGGCGATTTCGCGATGGCCCTGAGTTATCAGGTAATCCACCGCCTGAAATGCGGCATCCTGCTGCTCGAAGAACACGCAGCGATCACGTGCCTGGCTGACGTCGCGGTTGATAACCACCACCGGCATAGCGATGGAGTTAATCAGCTTCATGATCGCTTTTTCGCTCATAAAGCGGGTATAGAGCACAATGGCATCGCACTGTCGGTCGGCGAGCATTTGTACGGCCTGCTCCTCGCGCTCCGGCGTATCGTGCCCGTCGGTGACGATCAATTGCTTGCCGTGGGTTTCCGTCTGGCGAGACGCCTGCTGGAGCAAACGGCCAAAATAGAAACCGTCAAACGTAGAGACCACCAGGCCGATGCTGTTGCTGGTCCGGTTCGCCAGGGAACGCGCCAAAAAGTTCGGGCGATATCCCAACTCTTCCATGGCTTTGTACACCTGCTTACGGGTGCTTTCTTTAACCTGACCTGTGCCGTTCAGTACGCGGGAAACGGTCGCTTTCGACACGCCAGCGCGTAGTGAGACATCCAGCATTGTTGCCATTGTTGATTCCTGAGACCCGATAATGAATGCAGTTTATCACAGACATTCAGGGGCATATCTCCTGCGTTCGTAACAAATAACTATCGCGATCACGCTTTTGACAGCGCTTCGTTGAAATATCCCTGTAAAAACTACGTGGTATGCCAATGTCTTAACATTGCGTTTATTTGGAATGCCAAATAACGTCGTGAGACCTCAGTCACAGAAGTTTAACCAACACATCGCTATTTTTGGTATGCCAAATGGATTAAGGCTGTAAACCCATTTTGATAAAAGCCCACCTTTGAGGTATCACCCTTATGGCATTTCAGGAAAAGCTGATCGATTCTCTGGGAAGTTTCGCCACTAAATTCAATAGCTACCGCTATATCATGGCGATCAAATCCTCTTTTATTACCCTTATGCCGGTGATCATCGTCGGCGCCTTCTCGGTACTGATTTCCAACATGGTACTGGATCCGAAAAATGGTCTTGCCAGTTTCCAGTCCCTCTCTTTTCTGGCGGCACTCAAGCCAATAACCGGCGCGATTAACTACGCCACCCTGAACTTTCTGAACATCGGCGCGGTGTTTTTAATCGGTATTGAGCTCGGGCGGATCAACGGCATCAAGACGCTGTTCCCGGGCCTGCTGGCGGTGATTTGCTTCATCTGCGTGACGCCGACCACCGTGGAAATGATGGTCGATGGGCAAATGCATCAGGTGAAAGATGTTCTGCTGCGTCAGTTCTCCGATACCCGTAGCCTGTTCCTTGGGATGTTTATCGCCATTCTGTCGGTGGAGATTTACTGCTGGCTGGAAGGGCGTCCCGGACTGAAAATCAAAATGCCGGATACCGTGCCGCCCAACGTGTCGGCGTCGTTCTCGGCGCTGATCCCGGCGATCATCACCACTACGGCGATCGCCACGTTCGGTTTCGTGTTCCATCAACTGACCGGCATGTATCTGTACGATGCGGTGTATCAGGTGGTGCAACAGCCGTTGGAGCGGGTGGTGCAAAGCCTGCCGGGTATTCTGCTGCTAATGTTTGTTGCCCAGCTGTTCTGGGTGATTGGTATTCACGGCAATCAGATGATCAAGCCGATCCGTGAACCGCTCCTGCTGGGAGCGATTACGGTTAACATGAGCGCGTTCGAGCAGGGCAAAGAGGTGCCGAACATCATCACCATGCCGTTCTGGGATGTGTACATGAGCATCGGCGGTTCCGGGCTGACGATTGGCCTGCTGATTGCGGTAATGATTGCCACCAAACGTAAAGAGATGAAGGAAATCGCCAAGCTGTCGATTGGCCCTGGGCTGTTCAACATTAACGAGCCGGTGATTTTCGGCATGCCGATTATGCTCAACCCGATTCTGGCGATCCCGTTCATCATCACCCCGCTGGTGACCGGATCAATCGGATATTTCGCGACCGCCGCCGGGTTTGCCGGCAAAGCGGTGGTGATGGTGCCATGGACCACGCCGCCGTTGATCAACGCCTGGCTGTCGACCGCCGGTTCGATGGGGGCGGTGGTCACTCAGCTGATTTGTATCGTTACCTCAATCATTATTTATCTGCCGTTTGTGAAAATTGCCTCCCGCCGGGCCGAGCAGGCACAACTTCAGGCCCAGCAGGCCACTGAGAATGTATGAGGACGCCATGAGTCAGAAAACGATCGCTATTCCACAGGATTTTATTCTCGGAGCCGCCGCTTCCGCCTGGCAAACGGAAGGCTGGAGCGGCAAGAAAGAGGGGCAGGATTCCTGGCCCGATCTCTGGTACAAAAACGACCGCCACGTCTGGCATAACGGCTACGGCCCGGCGATAGCCACCGATTTCATCAACCGCTTCCGCGAAGACGTTGCGCTGATGAAACAGGCCGGTCTGACCCACTATCGTACCTCGATTAACTGGTCGCGCTTTCTCACCGACTACGAAAACGTGACCGTCGACGAGGAGTATGCCGCGTACTACGACGCGCTGTTTGCCGAGCTCAATGCTAACGGCATCACGCCGATGATTTGCCTCGAACACTACGAACTGCCGGGCTATCTGCTGGAAACCTATGGCGGCTGGGCTTCTAAAAAAGTGGTCGAATTGTTCGTGCGCTATGCGGAGAAAGTGTTCGCGCGCTATCACCCCCAGGTGACGCGCTGGTTCACCTTCAACGAGCCGATTGTGGTGCAGACGCGGGTGTATCTCGATGCGCTGCGTTGGCCATATGAGCAGAACACCGGCACCTGGATGCAGTGGAATCACCATAAAGTGCTGGCGACGGCGCGAGTAGTGAAACTGTTCCGTGAGAAGGGCTATCGCGGGAGCGTGGGGTGTATTCTTAACCCGGAAGTGACCTACCCGCGTTCACGCGCTGCGCATGACGTTCAGGCGGCGGAACGTTATGACCTGTTCTACAACCGCGTGTTTCTCGATCCCATGGTTCACGGTGAGTATCCCCCGGAGCTGTTTACGCTGCTTGAAAAACATCAGGTCGACTGGGAGTACACGGCTGAAGAACTGGCTGACATCCGGGCCAATACTGTCGATGAGTTGGGCATCAATCTTTATTACCCGCACCGGGTGAAAGCGCCATCACGCGCCTGGCATCCGGAAACCCCGTTCCATCCGGCCTATTATTACGAGCCGTTTGAGCTGCCGGGACGGCGGATGAATACCTCGCGCGGGTGGGAAATCTACCCGCAAATCATTTACGACATGGCGATGCGCATTAAAAATGATTATCGCAATCTCCCGTGGTTCGTGGCGGAAAGCGGGATGGGCATCGAAAACGAAGGCCGGTTCCGCAATCGCGATGGTGTGATTGAGGACGACTACCGGATAGCGTTTATCAGCGAACATCTGTGGCAAACCCTGCGGGCGAAACAGGAGGGTGCCAACTGCCACGGCTACATGCTGTGGGCATTCACCGACAACGTCTCACCGATGAACGCGTTTAAAAACCGCTATGGGCTTATCGAAATCGATCTGGAAAACAACCGGGCGCGGCGGGCAAAAAAATCCGCCAGCTGGTTCCGTCAACTGCGGGACAACCGATCGTTGACGCTGAACGTGGATGAGGCACTGAAATAGCGGTTTTGCTACTATAGCCGCCGGTCAGACCGCGAGGAGTGGCGGTCTGTGCATCCACCCGCAAGCAGACACAGGTGATATTGTGGAAAAGGCCGTTGTTCCGCCGGAAAAAAAACCTTACCAGGAAATTGGTGAAGATTTGCGTGCCCAGATTATGCAGGGCCTTTATCCGGTGGGTTCCCGATTGCCGCCAGAGCGAAACATTGCGGAAAAATATGGCGTCAGCCGGACCATCGTGCGCGAAGCCTTATTGATGCTCGAGCTGCAGGGTACCGTCGATATTCGGCAGGGCTCGGGCGTGTACGTGATGCGTATCCCGCAGGAAAACGACAGCGAAGAAGAGCAGATGCTTAACAGCGACGTCGGGCCATTTGAAATTTTGCAGGCGCGCCAGCTGCTCGAAAGCAACATCGCGGCCTTTGCAGCGAAGATGGCGACCCGGGCGGATATCGACAACCTGAAACGTATTATTGAGCAGGAACAGCGTGCCATCGCGGCCAACGACACCACCCAGGACAACAGCAAAATGTTCCACCTGGTGCTGGCGGGGGCGACGCAAAATCAGATGTTGTTAACCACGGTCGAGAAAATTTGGCTACAAATGGACAGCAGCCCGCTGTGGCAGCAGTTCAATGTACACATTGCCAGCCGCGCCTACCGCCTTAAGTGGCTGGGCGACAGACAAACTATTCTGGCGGCGCTGCGTCGTCGCGACGTGATGGGGGCCTGGCAGGCGATGTGGCAGCACCTCGAAAACGTCAAAAACAGTCTGCTGGAACTCTCTGATGAAGATGCACCGGATTTCGACGGCTACCTGTTTGAATCGGTGCCCATTTTTCAGGGGAAGTTGATGTGAAAATCCAGCCTTTGTACGCGGTGCCACAGCACGCCCGACAGGTCACCGACTGGCTATGGCAGGCGTTTGGCGGGGTGGCGATGCCGCGCGAGTTTTTCGCCAGCATCATCGAGCACAGCCAGAAGCCGGACGCCTTGCCGCTCACCTTTGTAATGACTGACGGCGAAAAGCCGTTGGCGACGGTAGGCTTATGGCGCTGCGATTTGATCAGCCGTCAGGATCTGTTTCCATGGCTGGCGGCGCTGTATGTCGATGAATCGGTGCGCGGGCAGGGCATTGCGGGGGCGTTGCAGGCCTGGGTGATTGACTACGCTCGCAGCAAAGGCTTCCGCGAACTGCATCTCTATTCGGCCTGTCGTGATTTCTACGAACGCTTTGGCTGGCAGTACATCGGCGATGGCATTGAGTATCCCGCCACCACCGTGCATTTGTATCGTTACACGCTTTGAGTTTCCACCGGGGCGCTCACCGAATGGCGGCGCACCAGCGTTGGGCTGAACAGATGGGTTATTTCCGGTAGCGGGCGCTTATCGGCTAATGCCAGCGCCAGTTCCGCCGCCTGGGTTGCCATGGTGACAATCGGGTAGCGTACGGTGGTCAGACGCGGACGCACATAGCGCGATATCAGCACGTCATCAAATCCAATCAGCGAAATTTCCCCTGGCACATCGATGCCATTGTCATTCAACACGCCCATCGCCCCTGCCGCCATCGAGTCGTTGTAGCAGGCGACGGCGGTAAAGTTTTTGCCGCGCCCCAACAGTTCGGTCATGGCCTGTTCACCACCGCTCTCATCCGGTTCGCTGAAGGTGACCAGCCGCTCATTGCACGGCAGGCCACTCTCTTTTAACGCGTCGTAATAGCCTTGCAGCCGGTCTTCGGCGTCAGAGATGGCGTGGTTGGAACAGAGATAGCCAATCCGGGTGTGGCCCTGCTGGATCAGGTGACGCGTGGCCAGCCACGCACCATAGCGATCGTCCAGCGCCACGCAGCGTTTTTCAAAGCCGGGGACGATCCGGTTGATCAGTACCATGCCGGGGATCTGTTTCATCAGCCCGATCAGCTCTTCGTCAGACAGCACCTTAGCATGCACCACCAGCGCCGCACAGCGGTGGCGGATCAGCTGTTCAATGGCCTGACGTTCTTTGTTCTCGTTATGATATCCATTGCCAATCAGCAAAAAATTACCGGTGTGATAGGCCACCTGCTCAACGGCTTTGACCATCGCGCCAAAAAATGGGTCAGAGACATCGCCCACCACCAGACCGACGGTTTCCGTTGATTGCTGTGCCAGCGCGCGGGCATTGGCATTCGGATGATAGCTCAGCGCCTCCATGGCAGAAAACACCGCCTGACGTGAGGCATCACTGGCTTTGGGAGAGTTGTTGATAACCCGGGAAACGGTGGCGACAGACACACCTGCCATCCGGGCCACATCCTTAATTGTCGCCATATCTTGCCTTTTAAAGAGGGAAAACGGTTACATCCTCTCAGTGTTACGGAAAAGCCAATGCTGTTCAAGGTTAAGCGCAAGCAGACTGCTGCAATTGTGATGCGAAAGGGCGCATGAAGTGAGGGCGTTACACGACACGTCACAGGCAATTGAAAACGGAAAAGGTGAATTCAAACCTTTAGTTACACTTTGCGATTAGCTGTTGCGAATGATCGCTGGAGGATTCATCAATCTGATTGATACTCTGGCTATCCCAGAGGTATTGATTGGTGAGAATTTTTAAGTACGAATTCGTACTTCTCTCTTGCACCGACCTGCGCAGATGCGCAGGTTTTTTTTGCCTAAAATTCAGCCCCCCCATCCTGCTTTTCTCCTGCATCTCATGTACCCTGCAAAAAAGTTAAATTTTGCCAAAGGGAGTTGATATGTTGCTGGGCTTTTTTCGATATCTTTTCAGGGTGATGTTCCGGGTCAGGGTGACCGGGAACGCGACGGTTTTAAACCAGCCTAAGGTGTTAATCACCCCGAACCACGTCTCTTTTATCGACGGCATTCTGCTGGCGCTGTTCTTACCTGTGCGCCCGGTGTTCGCGGTCTATACCTCCATTAGCCAGACATGGTATATGCGTGCCCTGGCGCCGCTGATTGATTTTGTGCCCCTTGATCCGACCAAACCGATGTCCATTAAGCATCTGGTGCGTCTTATCGATCAGGGTCGTCCGGTGGTGATTTTCCCGGAAGGACGTATTTCCGTTACCGGTTCGCTAATGAAAATCTACGACGGTGCGGCCTTTGTGGCCGCAAAGTCGCAGGCAGTGGTGGTGCCCGTTCGCATTGAAGGCGCAGAACTGACGTTTGCCAGTCGCCTAAAGGGGCTGGTGAAGCGTCGCCTGTTCCCGCGCATTGACCTGCATATTTTACCGCCGACCACGTTGCCGATGCCGGATGCACCGCGCGCCCGCGATCGCCGTAAAATTGCCGGTGAAATGCTGCATCAAATTATGATGGAAGCCCGGATGGCGGTGCGCCCGCGCGAAACGCTGTACGAGGCGTTGCTCTCGGCGCAGTATCGTTATGGCGACAGAAAACCCTGTATCGAAGACATCAATTTCCAGCCTGATACTTACCGTAAGCTGCTGACCAAAACGCTGTTTGTGGCGCGGATTCTGGAGAAATACAGCGCTCAGGGCGAGAAAATCGGCCTGATGTTGCCGAATGCCGGGATCAGCGCGGCGGTGATTTTCGGGGCGATCGCCCGCGGGCGCATTCCGGCGATGATGAACTACACCGCCGGGATTAAAGGCCTCTCCAGCGCCATCACCGCGGCGGAAATCAAAACCATTTTTACCTCCCGACAGTTCCTCGACAAAGGGAAACTGTGGCATTTGCCGGAGCAACTGACCCAGGTGCGTTGGGTCTTCCTGGAAGATTTAAAGGGTGACGTCACCCTTAGCGACAAACTGTGGATTTTCGGCCATCTGCTGATGCCGCATCTGGCGCAGGTGAAACAACAGCCGGAAGACGCGGCCATCGTGTTGTTCACCTCCGGTTCTGAAGGTAATCCGAAAGGGGTGGTACACAGTCATAAAAGCATTCTGGCAAACGTCGAGCAGATTAAAACCATCGCCGACTTTACCGCCGATGACCGCTTTATGTCGGCGCTGCCGTTGTTCCACTCCTTCGGGCTGACCGTAGGTTTGTTCACACCGCTGTTGACCGGGGCCGAAGTGTTCCTCTATCCGAGCCCACTGCATTACCGTATTGTGCCGGAGCTGGTCTACGATCGTAACTGTACGGTGCTGTTCGGCACCTCCACATTCCTTGGCCATTATGCCCGATTCGCCAACCCGTATGACTTCCATAAAGTCCGTTATGTGGTGGCCGGGGCGGAAAAGCTACAGGACAGCACAAAGCAAATCTGGCAGGACAAATTTGGCCTGCGCATTCTGGAAGGCTACGGCGTGACCGAGTGTGCGCCAGTGGTGTCGATCAACGTGCCGATGGCGGCAAAACCGGGCACCGTTGGGCGGATTTTGCCTGGCATGGATGCGCGACTGCTGGCGGTGCCGGGCATTGAGGAAGGCGGGCGTTTACAGCTCAAAGGCCCGAACGTGATGAACGGTTATCTGCGGGTGGAGAACCCGGGGGTGCTGGAGTTACCGACGGCAGAAAATCAGCATGGTGAAGTGGAAACCGGCTGGTATGACACCGGGGATATCGTCCTCTTTGACGAGCAGGGATTTGTGCAGATTCAGGGCCGTGCCAAACGCTTCGCGAAAATCGCCGGAGAAATGGTGTCGCTGGAGATGGTCGAGCAGCTGGCGCTGGCGGTCTCGCCGGACAAGCTGCACGCCACGGTTATCAAACAGGATGCGAGCAAAGGGGAAGCATTGGTGCTGTTTACCACCGACGCAGAGCTTTCGCGTGACAAGCTACAACAGCAGGCGCGGAGCAGCGGTGTGCCGGAACTGGCAGTGCCGCGCGATATTCGTTTCCTCAAACAGTTACCGCTCCTGGGCAGCGGGAAACCCGATTTTGTGGCCCTCAAAGAGCAGGTCGATCAGGTGGAAAAATCGCATGAGTGAGTCAGTACACACTAACACGTCGCTGCGCTCGAAAGGCATGATGGCCGTGCTTTGCGCCCAGTTCCTGTCGGCGTTCGGCGACAATGCGCTGCTGTTTGCCACTCTGGCGCTTATGAAGGCGCAGTTCTACCCGGACTGGAGCCAGCCGGTGCTCCAGATGGTGTTTGTGGGTGCTTACATTCTTTTCGCCCCATTTGTCGGGCAGTTCGCCGACAGCTTCCCGAAAGGGCGAGTGATGATGGTCGCCAACACCATGAAGCTGATTGGTGCGGCGTCGATCTGCGCAGGCGTGAACCCGTTTATCGGCTACACGCTGGTGGGCGTCGGAGCCGCCGCCTATTCCCCGGCTAAATACGGCATTCTGGGTGAGCTGACCACCGGCGACAAGCTGGTGAAAGCCAACGGGCTGATGGAGTCCTCGACCATTGCTGCGATCCTCCTCGGCTCGGTTGCAGGTGGCGTGTTGGCCGACTGGCATGTGCTGGCCGCGCTGAGCGTGTGTGCGGTGGTGTACGCCGGGGCGGTGGTCGCCAACCTGTTCATCACCCGTTTGCCAGCGGCACGGGCGGGACAGTCGTGGCGCTTCAAGGCCATGACCGGCAGCTTCTTTTCGGCGGCAAAAACCTTGTGGCGTAATCGTGAAACCCGCTTCTCCCTGGTCGGCACCAGCCTGTTCTGGGGCGCTGGGGTAACGCTGCGTTTCTTGCTGGTGCTGTGGGTGCCGGTGGCATTGGGCATAACCGATAACGCCACGCCGACGTACCTCAATGCGATGGTGGCAGTCGGTATCGTGGTGGGGGCCGGGATGGCGGCGAAGCTGGTGACGCTCGAAACGGTGGCCCGCTGTATGCCTGCTGGCGTGCTGATCGGGGTTGCAGTGGTCATTTTCGCCCTCCAGCATGCGCTGCTGCCAGCGTATCTCTTACTGCTGCTGCTCGGAATGTGTGGCGGTTTCTTCGTGGTGCCGCTGAATGCCTTATTGCAGGAGCGGGGTAAACACACGGTCGGCGCGGGTAATGCGATTGCGGTGCAGAACCTCGGTGAAAACAGCGCCATGCTGGTGATGCTGGGCCTTTATTCGCTGGCGGTGATGGTGGGGATTCCGGTGGTGGGGGTGGGGATTGGCTTTGGCACCCTGTTCGCGCTGGCGATTATCGCACTGTGGGCCTGGGGCCGAGGTAAATAAGGTCCTCTTTTGTATGCCCGACAAGCGAAGCGCCGTCGGGCATATAAGATCAGAGCTTACGGTGCCGGATAGGTATAGACCTGATGCACCGCTTCAATCTCAGCCAGAACCTCATCACTTAACTCCAGATGCAGGCTTTCCACGTTGGTTTTTAACTGCTCCATCGTGGTGGCGCCCAGCAGGGTGCTGGCCACAAACGGCTGACGACGCACGAATGCCAGCGCCATTTGCGCCGGATCCAGGTTATGACGCTTCGCGATATCAACATACGCCGCCACGGCTTTCTGTGACTGCTCGCTGCTGTAGCGTGTAAAGCGACTAAACAGCGTATTTCGCGCCCCGGCGGGTTTTGCCCCGTTCAGGTACTTCCCGGTCAGAGTGCCAAATGCCAGGCAGGAATAGGCCAGCAGTTCCACCCCTTCATACTGACTGACTTCCGCCAAACCTACCTCATAGCTGCGGTTCAGCAGGCTGTACGGGTTCTGAATGGTGACGATACGCGGCAGGTCATGCTTATCCGCCAGGTGCAGATAGCGCATCACGCCAAACGCCGTTTCGTTCGACACGCCGATATAGCGAATTTTACCCGCTCGCTGAAATTCGGTCAGCGCTTCCAGGGTTTCCAGCAGCGTGATAACCGGCTGAGATTCCGTCCACTGATAGCCGAGCTTGCCGAAGCAGTTGGTCGCACGCTGTGGCCAGTGAACCTGATACAGGTCGAGATAGTCAGTTTGCAGACGGGTCAGGCTGTTGTGCAGCGCATCGCGAATGTTTTTGCGATCGAGCGCCTGATTCGGGCGAATGCCAGCGTCATTATTGCGCGAGGGGCCGCTGACTTTCGAGGCCAGTACCAGCTTCTCACGGCTGCCGTGTTTTGCCAGCCAGTTGCCGACATAGGTTTCCGTCAGGCCCTGGGTTTCCGGGCGTGGGGGGACGGGATACATCTCTGCGACGTCAATCAGGTTAATGCCCTGAGCAACGGCGTAATCGAGTTGTGCATGGGCGTCGGCTTCGCTGTTTTGTTCACCAAACGTCATAGTGCCCAGCCCAAGAGTACTGATCTCCAGTGAGCTGTGGGGGATACGGTGATAGTGCATAGCCGTCTTCCTTTCTTTAAATCAACAACGTCATATCAAGAACGTCAGGAGGGGACGCGACATGCGCCCTGACAAAGGAATATAAACATGGCAGATGCGGGGAAAAAGCGGAAGTAAAAAATCAAAAAAGGCCAGACTGGCTGACCTGTTTTCTTTTAGCGCTTAATGATTTGAGAAACATCGTCACGGTTGATCTGCATACTGTTACCCTGCTGATCTTCGTAACTGATAAGACCGGTGTCGTCATCGACTTCCGGTTTTCCATCCGTGAGGATCATACGACCATCTTTGGTTGCCATCACGTAGTCACTGCTGCAGCCGGAAATGGCAAATGCCAGACCTACAGCGGAAATCAATACTGCCCATTTTGTCATCGTTATCACCCTTATATGACCGCAACTCATATCATTCTAGTAATAACCCGGTTCGCAGTAAGTAAAAAGCAGTAAAATCTTAAAAAGAGTGTGGGGCAGCCCACATTTTGCAGGCTGCCCTTGATTTTAAAGCGGATTTTTTTTATTGCGTAGCAGGTTGAGGGTCTCCACTGCAATGGAGAAAAACATCGCGAAATAGATATAACCCTTCGGCACATGAATGCTAAAACTTTCTAACATCAGCGTGAATCCGACCAGGATCAGGAACGACAGCGCCAGCATTTTGACCGACGGATGACGGTCAACGAAGTCGCCAATAGGGCGGGCGGCAAACATCATCACACCCACCGCAATGACCACGGCGGCCATCATAATAAACAGGTGATCGGACAGACCCACTGCGGTGATAACCGAGTCGAGACTGAAAATAATATCCAACAGCATAATCTGCACGATAGCGCCAAAGAAGGAGTGGACGTTGGTCTTAATGCCTTCTTCTTCGCCTTCAATCGTCTCGTGAATTTCTTTGCTCGCTTTCCAGATGAGGAACAGACCACCGAACAGCAGAATCAGGTCGCGGGCGGAAAATGAGTGATCGAACAGCGTAAACAGCGGGTTGGTCAGTCTGACGACCCAGGCAATCGACGCCAGCAGACCCAGGCGCATTAGCATTGCCCCCATCAGCCCAATGCGACGGGCGTGATTGCGTTGTGCCGTCGGCAGCTTCGCCACCACCAAAGAGAGAAAAATAATATTATCGATTCCCAGTACAATCTCGAGGATCGTCAGCGTACCAAGCGCCATCCACGCGTTGGGATCGGTTATCCATGCAAATAACATTGTAAGTCCTGCCAAAAAACGAAAACCGCGATTATAAGCCTTCTGCCGGCGTTAGCCTAAAAGAAACGTTCACAGCAGGAAATGTTGGGCCAACAGGGCGGCGGTAAAGTTCTTTTTCAGGTAAAAACCGCGAGGCAGCGTCAGAATCGGCTCGCCGTGGACGCCGACCGCATCGGTCAACGCTTTGCTGTTGGCGGCTTTCGGCCGCAGTTGCAGGACTTCACCGTGACGGGCGGTGATACTTTCCACCTGACCGAGCACAATCAAATCCATCAGCTCCTCCCAGTCCATCCGCAGCTGGTGCTCTTCTTCTGTACTCGGGCTCCACAGCAGCGGGGCGCCGACATGACGCTCTGCCAGCGGGATCGCGCGCTCACCTTCCACTGGGATCCACAACACGCGCTTCAGCTTATGGCGAACGTGGCTGGTTTCCCACGTGACGCCGCTGTTGCCCGTCAGGGGCGCGACGCATACAAAGGTGGTTTCCAGAGGACGGCCGTTGCGGTCAATAGGGATTGTCTTCAGCTCGACGCCCAGCGCCGCGAAATCCTGCTCGGGTTTACTGCCCGCGCTGGCACCAAGCCAGATCTCAAGCAGGACGCCAATCCAGCCTTTGTCGCGCTTCAAATCGGGCGGAATCGGCAGTTTTGCCATCGCCGCCAGTTCACCCAGCGTATAACCCGCCAGCCGTTGCGCCTGGGCGAAAAGCTCGGCTTCAGACTGAGGGGAATGACGCAACGGAGACAGCAGGGACATAACATAACGCCTTTGGTGAAAAAGTGAGCGGGGTTTATCCCCAGTGTGGAAAGAGTTTATCGCTTTCTGGATAACTACGCCAATATGATGATTTAACGATAGTTTTTGATTTCTAAAAGCCGACTTTTTTTGCGTCTCAAAAGGTTTCCCCATTCTGGTCACTGACAATGAACAGGATCTTACACCCTGTTATCCACAGAAAAGTGGGATAACTGTGAAAAAGCCCCACTACTGTTTCCATTTACAGGCTTGACGTGCGACGAAAATCCAATTTTTACACAAAAGGTGTCTAAGTTAGTGGCACAATCTGTGGATAAAAACGACGTTGTTCGATCTTTCATCAGTGAGAGGATCACGTATGTGACGATCGTCACGTTATGGCACATTTCATGAAAAAGAACTATTCTAAGATGATGAATAATATCATCTTATTTTAACGTGTCTGTTTGGCATTTTTCGGAGGAATCAGGGTTTTCCCGTAGTAATTCCGTAGTTCTTCACAACTCTATCCACAGAAAAAGTGAATAAAATCGACCTGTGATGGCGTCTTCTGTTTATAACTTCGATGAATACTGTGAGTTATTCAATTGTTATCCGGTGTTATCGCCGCAAGAGAGTGGTTTACCGTTTCCGACGAGTGTGAAACAATCGTTCACATTGAAAATTGTTTAGAGGTAGTCCGGTGATTGATGACGATGGCTACCGCCCAAATGTTGGAATTGTAATCTGCAACCGTCAGGGCCAGGTCATGTGGGCCAGACGGTACGGTCAGCACTCCTGGCAGTTTCCTCAGGGAGGGATCAATCCCGGTGAATCCGCTGAACAGGCGATGTATCGGGAATTGTTCGAAGAAGTCGGGTTAAGCCGTAAAGATGTACGGATCCTGGCGTCGACCCGGAACTGGTTGCGTTACAAGTTGCCGAAACGTTTGGTGCGTTGGGACACAAAGCCGGTTTGTATCGGCCAGAAACAAAAGTGGTTTCTCCTGCAGTTGATAAGCAGCGATGCCGATATCAACATGCAAACCAGCAGCACACCGGAATTCGATGGCTGGCGCTGGGTAAGTTATTGGTACCCGGTGCGTCAGGTGGTGTCGTTTAAACGCGATGTCTACCGTCGGGTGATGAAGGAGTTTGCAGGCGTTGTGCTGGCGCTGACCGAAAGTGCGCCTAAACCGCAAAACACAGCCCCTGCTTATCGACGTAAAAGAGGTTAAGCCACGCACATTATGCTCACCCGGTTGCGAGAAATAGTTGAGAAGGTAGCCAGCGCGCCGCGTGTGAACGAGGCGCTTGATATTCTGGTGACGGACATCTGTCAGGCGATGGAAACCGAAGTTTGTTCGGTCTACCTCGCCGATCAGGACAGACGCTGCTATTACCTGATGGCTACGCGCGGCCTCAAAAAGCCGCGCGGACGCACCATCACACTCGCATTTGACGAAGGCATCGTTGGCCTGGTGGGGCGCCTGGCGGAGCCCATCAACCTCGCGGATGCGCAAAAGCATCCTAGCTTCAAATACATCCCTTCCGTAAAAGAAGAAAAATACCGCGCATTTCTCGGTGTGCCGATTATCCAGCGTCGTCAGTTGCTTGGCGTATTAGTCGTTCAGCAGCGCGAACTGCGTCAGTTCGACGAAAGCGAAGAGTCGTTCCTCGTCACCCTCGCCACGCAAATGGCGGCTATCCTCTCCCAGTCACAGCTCACGGCGCTGTTTGGTCAGTACCGTCAGACGCGTATTCGCGCACTTCCGGCTTCTTCCGGAGTAGCGATTGCACAGGGCTGGATGGACTCGACCCTGCCGATGATGGAGCAGGTGTACGAAGCCTCCACGCTCGATACCGCACTTGAGCGTGAACGTTTGACCGGTGCGCTGGAAGAAGCGGCCGGAGAATTTCGCCGGTACAGCAAACGTTTTGCCGCCGGGGCGCAGAAAGAAACCGCCGCCATCTTCGATCTTTACTCGCACCTGCTGTCAGATGCGCGTCTGCGCAAAGAGCTGTTCGCCGAAGTGGACAAAGGTTCGGTAGCGGAGTGGGCGGTCAAAACGATTATCGAAAAGTTTGCCGCGCAATTCGCTGCTCTGAGCGATGGTTATTTGAAAGAGCGTGCAGGTGACCTGCGTGCGCTCGGCCAACGCCTGCTGTTCCACCTCGATGATACCGTGCAGGGCGCCAACGCTTGGCCAGAGCGCTTTGTGCTGGTGGCGGATGAGCTATCAGCCACCACGCTGGCGGAACTGCCACAGGACAGACTCTCCGGGGTGGTGGTACGTGACGGCGCGGCGAACTCGCACGCGGCGATTATGGTGCGCGCGCTGGGTATCCCGACCGTCATGGGCGCAGATATTCAGCCTTCGGTGCTGCATGGCCGCATGCTGGTGGTTGATGGCTATCGCGGTGAACTGCTGGTCGATCCTGAACCGGTGCTGTTGCAGGAATACCAGCGGCTGGTCAGCGAAGAAAATGAACTCAGCCGCATTGCGGAAGACGACGTGGATCGTCCGGCGCAGCTTAAAAGCGGCGAACGCGTGAAGGTCATGCTCAATGCAGGTTTAAGTCCGGAGCATGAAGAAAAGCTCGGCAGCCGCATCGACGGCATTGGCCTCTACCGCACAGAAATCCCATTCATGCTGCAAAGCGGTTTCCCGTCGGAAGAAGAGCAGGTCTCGCAGTATCAGGGCATGTTGCAGATGTTCAACGATAAGCCGGTGACCCTGCGTACGCTGGACGTCGGCGCGGATAAACAGCTGCCGTATATGCCGATCAGCGAAGAGAATCCGTGCCTCGGCTGGCGCGGGATCCGTATTACGCTCGATCAGCCGGAGATCTTCCTGATCCAGGTTCGCGCCATGCTGCGTGCCAATGCCGCCACCGGAAACCTGAGCATTCTGCTGCCGATGGTGACCAGCATTGACGAAGTCGATGAAGCAAAACGCCTGATCGAACGTGCCGGGCGCGAAGTCGAAGAGATGATCGGCTATGAAATCCCGAAACCACGCATTGGGGTGATGCTCGAAGTGCCTTCGATGGTGTTCCTGATGCAGCACCTGACCAGCCGGGTCGACTTCATTTCCGTCGGCACCAACGACCTGACCCAGTATCTGCTGGCGGTCGACAGGAACAACACCCGCGTGGCCAGTATCTATGACAGTCTGCATCCGGCTCTGCTGCGTGCGCTGGCGATGATTGCCCAGGATGCCCAACGCCACGATATCGATCTGCGTGTGTGCGGCGAAATGGCCGGTGATCCGATGTGCGTCACTATCCTGATTGGTCTCGGCTTCCGCCATCTGTCGATGAACGGGCGCTCGGTCGCGCGCGTGAAATATCTGCTGCGCCATATTGAGCTGGAGGAAGCGCAAAGCCTGGCTCAGCGCAGCCTCGATGCCCAGTTGGCTACCGAAGTCCGCCATCAGGTCGCGTCGTTTATGGAACGCCGTGGCCTCGGCGGTCTGATTCGCGGCGGCAGATAAGCCCTTCTACCCGGAGGCCATCCAGGCGCTCCGGGTATACATATCTTTTACATCTTTCCCCGCATCCCCTTATCCCGCCTTGTGCTATCATTCGCACCCTTGGGGCAGTCAACCGGCTGCACGTCTCTACCGCTGACCACTTTCGGCGGAATAACAAGCATTTGTGGTGACAGATGAATAGTGGTTATCTGCATTTCCCGGAATTTGATCCGGTGATTTTTTCCATTGGACCGGTCTCGCTTCACTGGTACGGACTGATGTACCTCGTCGGCTTTATCTTCGCAATGTGGTTGGCGTCTCGCAGGGCGAACAAACCCGGTAGCGGCTGGACGAAGAACGAAGTCGAAAACCTGCTGTATGCCGGATTCCTCGGGGTCTTCCTCGGGGGCCGCATCGGCTACGTGCTGTTCTATAACATGCCGGTTTTCCTCAGCGATCCGCTGTATCTGTTCCGCGTATGGGATGGCGGCATGTCGTTCCACGGCGGCCTGATTGGCGTGATCGTGGTGATGATTGTCTTCGCGAAGCGCACCAAGCGCACCTTCTTCCAGGTGTCTGATTTCATTGCGCCGCTGATCCCGTTTGGCCTCGGTGCCGGGCGTCTGGGCAACTTCATCAACGGTGAGCTGTGGGGCCGGGTCGATCCGTCGTTCCACTACACTATGCTGTTCCCGGGCTCGCGTGCAGAAGACATGGCGCTGCTGCCGTCTCACCCGGAATGGCAGTCGTTGTTCGATCAGTATGGCGTGCTGCCGCGTCACGCGTCTCAGCTGTATGAGCTGGCGCTGGAAGGCGTGGTGCTGTTCATCATTCTCAACCTGTTCATTCGCAAACCGCGCCCGACGGGCTCTGTTTCCGGTCTGTTCCTGATTGGCTACGGTCTGTTCCGTATCATCGTGGAATTCTTCCGTCAGCCGGATGCCCAGTTCACCGGCGAATGGGTGCAGTACATCAGCATGGGGCAAATTCTCTCCATCCCGATGGTTCTGGCGGGTATCATTATGATGGTCTGGGCGTATCGTCATCGTCCACAGCAACAAGTCTCCTGAGGAAGCATGAAACAGTATCTTGATCTGATGCAGAAGGTGCTCGATGAGGGCACCCCAAAAAATGACCGTACCGGTACTGGCACGCTGTCTATTTTCGGCCACCAGATGCGCTTTAACCTGCAGGAAGGTTTCCCGCTGGTGACCACTAAGCGCTGTCATTTACGCTCCATCATCCATGAGCTGTTGTGGTTCCTGAAAGGTGACACCAACGTCGCTTATCTCCATGAAAACAATGTTTCCATTTGGGATGAATGGGCTGACGACCAGGGTAATCTGGGCCCGGTGTACGGGAAGCAGTGGCGCGCATGGCCAACGCCAGATGGCCGCCATATCGACCAAATCACCGCGGTGATGAACCAGCTGAAAAACGATCCCGATTCGCGTCGAATCATTGTTTCAGCCTGGAACGTGGGCGAACTGGATAAAATGGCGCTGGCCCCGTGCCACGCCTTCTTCCAGTTCTACGTGGCGGACGGCAAGTTGTCCTGCCAGCTGTACCAGCGTTCCTGCGATGTGTTCCTCGGCCTGCCGTTCAACATCGCCAGCTACGCGCTGCTGGTGCATATGGTGGCTCAACAGTGTGACCTGGAAGTCGGCGATTTTGTCTGGACCGGCGGCGACACGCACCTGTACAGCAACCACATGGAACAGACCCATCTGCAGCTGAGTCGTGAACCTCGCGCCTTGCCTAAACTGGTGATCAAACGTAAACCTGCCTCTATCTTCGACTACCAGTTCGACGATTTTGAGATTGAAGGTTACGATCCTCACCCAGGCATTAAAGCGCCAGTAGCGATTTAAATCATCTGAAATCAACCGGCCCACGTGGCCGGTTTTGTTTTTCTGAAGCGTCCTTCCTGTTCTTCTGCAATCCCCTGCAACACCTCAATTTTTCCTGAAACGTGCTCGTAAATTGGCGGATGCCTGTTCGCATTGTGATTTGGGCTGGCGCAAAGTACGCCGATGAAACGAGAACAGGGTTACACCCTTATTGAAATGATGGTTGCGCTCTCGCTGATGTGTATTCTCAGCGCCGGTGGGCTATACGGCTGGCAAAGCTGGCAGCAGCAACAACGGCTGTGGCAAACCGCCGTGCAGGTCAGGGATTATCTGGTCATGCTGCGCAATGACGCTAACTGGCATCGCCGCGATCGCCTGCCGCATCTGGAGCTCACCGCGCAGGGCTGGTGTCTGAATGCCGTCAGCCCGGAACCCACGGGATGTACTCCCCAAAACGTCTATGTGTTGAATCCGCAGTGGCCTGAAGTCACGCTCAGCGAAATGACGCCTGCAGTCGGTTTTTACGGCTTACGCAATACCGCCTGGCCTGGGCATCTCACGCTCAAAAGCGCGGCGGGAAGCTGGACCCTGATTATCTCTGGCTGGGGACTGATTCGCTTATGCAAAGGGAGCAGTAACGAAGCATGTCAGTAAATCAGCACGGATTTTCGTTGGTGGAAGTGCTGATAGCGATGGCTATTGGCAGCGTACTGTTGTTAACCACCGCACGTTTTTTACCGGCGTTACAGATGGCGGCTATCCGCCAGACCCAGCGGCAGGTAATGGAAGAGGAAGCCTGGCAGCGCCTGTTAACGGTTTCCCGACATATCCAGCGAGCAGGCTTTTGCCGGGGTGATTGTCCCGGGGACGGGATTACCCTTGAGAACCATTGTGTACTGGTTCGTTGGGATGGCAATCTCAATGGGGTCTGGGAAGAAACGCCCCCGGCGAATGCAGATTCGACAGGCTTCCGCTTGAGTGCGGGTGTACTGGAAACGCTGCGGGGAGCCACAACCTGTGCCGGTAAAGGGTGGGAAAAAATGACCGATCCTGATTTTATCATCGTGGATACGTTTAAGGTCCTGCGCTTTAACCGCGCGGGATTTGCCCCGGAGTTTGAACTGAGCCTCGCCGTCCACCTTAAGTCCCGGCCTGGCGTGCAGGTAACCACCGTCTACAGCGTGACGGGGCACAATTTATGAGGCGACAAAAAGGGATGTCGTCGCTACTACTGGTGCTGCTGATGCTGGTTCTCGGTAGCCTGACGCTGCAGGGCGCCAGTATCCGGCATCAGGCGCAGGTGTCACAGGCGGCGCTGGAAAAGGCGGCGCTAACGGACAGCGCTAACGTTGAATCGCTGCTTGAATGGGGACGAATGCTTTCATGGGCCGTTCAGCCTGCGGATCAATGCCAGACACATCCGGCATTCAAGGGGCGCATTTGCCTACGTCTTTTTGTTGATGGCTCAGGGGTGTTGATCGCCAACAGCGGTGAGCAAACGCGCTGGCAGATGGGCATGCTCACTGACAGCACCGTGCAGTTTGACCGTCACGGCTGGAGCGATTTCTGTCCGCTCAAGGAGGCGGTACAATGTCAGTTACCCTGAACCGAGAGCAGGGGTTTAGCCTGCCAGAGGTGCTGTTGAGCGTGGTGCTGATGATGATGGTGGTAATGGCGCTCTCGGGCCTGCAAAGCCATCTGGCGACCGGCGCGGCACAGTTGAGCCAGTATCGTCAGCTGTGGTGGGAAGCATGGCGTCATTCTCAGCTTCATACCGGCCTGGCGGCTGCGGGATGGCAGCTTAACCGTGTGCAGACAAGCCGCCAAAGATGTGTCAGCATCACAGTCACGATCACCACGCCATCGGGCAGAGAAGGGCAGCTTTCTCGTCTTCATTGCCCTCAAAATTAATGGCTTAACTGCGAGCGTCAGGAGCGAATATGTTACGGGTCTACCACTCCAACCGTCTGGATGTGCTGGAAGCATTGATGGAGTTTATCGTTGAGCAGGACAGGCTCAACGACCCGTTCGAACCTGAAATGGTGCTGGTGCAAAGTACCGGCATGGCGCAGTGGCTGCAGATGACGCTTTCAAAGCGTTTTGGCATTGCCGCCAACATTGCCTTTCCTCTTCCGGCGAGTTTTATCTGGGATATGTTTGTCCGTGTATTGCCGGACATTCCGGAGCAGAGTGCCTTTAACAAACAGAGTATGAGCTGGAAGCTGATGACGCTGCTGCCCGAGATGCTGGAGCAGGAGGCGTTCGCGCCTCTGCATCACTATCTGGCGGATGACAGCGACAAGCGGAAACTTTTTCAGCTCGCCTCGCGCGTGGCTGACCTCTATGACCAGTATCTGGTTTATCGCCCGGAATGGCTGACGCGCTGGGAGGCGGACCAACGCGTCGACGGCATTGATGAAGCCCAGCAGTGGCAGGCGCCGCTGTGGAAAGCGCTGGTGGAACACACTGCGGCACTCGGTCAGCCACTTTGGCATCGTGCCAACCTGTATCAGCGCTTTATTCAGGCGCTCGAAAACAGCGAGCAGCCGCCAGCCGGTCTGCCATCGCGGGTATTTATCTGTGGAATTTCGGCCCTGCCGCCGGTGTATTTGCAGGCGCTTCAGGCGCTGGGTAAGCATGTTGATGTCTACGTATTGTTCACCAACCCGTGCCGTTACTACTGGGGCGACATCAAAGATCCGGCATTTTTGGCGAAGCTGCTGGCGCGTCAACGTCGGCACCATCGTGAACAGCGCAGTTTGCCGCTGTTTCGTGACAGCCAACAGGCGCCGTCGCTGTTTAATGCCGAAGGCGAACAGGATGTGGGTAACCCAATGCTGGCTTCCTGGGGCAAGCTTGGTCGGGATTATATCTACCTGCTGGCGGGGCTGGAGCGCTATCAGGAACTTGATGCCTTCGTTGATATCGAGCCGGATAACCTGCTGCACAACCTGCAGTATGACATTCTGGAACTCCAGAATAGTGCCATTGCCGGACGTACCGCCGAGGAATTTGCGCGCAGCGACAGCAAGCGCGAGCTGGATCCAGACGATCGTAGTCTGAGCATCCATGTCTGCCACAGCCCGCAACGTGAAGTCGAAGTCCTGCATGACAGGCTGCTGGCGATGCTGGAAGAAGACCCGAGTCTCTCGCCGCGCGACATCATCGTGATGGTTTCAGATATCGACAGCTACAGCCCGTTTATTCAGGCCGTGTTTGGCAGCGCCAGCGGGGAGCGCTATGTCCCCTGGGCTATCTCCGACCGCCGTGCGCGCCAGTCTCATCCCGCGCTCCAGTCCTTTATCACCTTGCTCTCCCTGCCTGATAGCCGTTTTGTCAGTGAAGACGTGCTCGCGCTACTGGATGTTCCGGTGCTGGCGGCCCGTTTTAACATTGATGAAGAAGGTTTGCGTTATCTGCGTCAGTGGGTGAATGAGTCCGGCGTACGCTGGGGGATGGACGATGATAACGTCCGCGAATGGGATCTTCCGCCGACGGGGCAACACACCTGGCGCTTTGGCTTAACCCGGATGCTGCTGGGCTACGCGATGGAAAGCAGCGAGGGGGAGTGGCAGTCGATCCTGCCGTATGACGAATCCAGTGGGCTGATAGCCGAGCTGGTGGGGCATCTGGCCTCTCTGCTGATGAGGCTGAATCAGTGGCGGCAGCGGTTGGCGCAGGAGAGACCGTTAACGGAATGGCTGCCCGTGTGTCGAGAAATGCTGAACGATTTCTATTTGCCGGACACCGATACCGAAGCCGCCCTGACGCTTATCGAACAGCAGTGGCAAGGCATTATCGATCAGGGACTGGAGTCGCATTACGGCGCAACCGTTCCACTGTCGCTGCTGCGCGACGAGCTGGCTCAGCGGCTCGATCAGGAACGCATCAGCCAGCGTTTTCTCGCCGGGCCGGTAAACATTTGTACCCTGATGCCGATGCGTTCTATTCCGTTCAAAGTGGTCTGCCTGTTGGGGATGAACGATGGTATTTACCCGCGTGCCCTGGCCCCGCTCGGGTTTGATTTGATGAGCCAGAAGCCCGTGCGCGGCGATCGCAGCCGTCGGGATGACGACCGCTACCTGTTCCTGGAAGCGTTAATGTCGGCGGAGCAAAAGCTGTATATCAGCTATATCGGGCGTTCAATTCAGGACAACAGCGAGCGCTATCCGTCGGTGCTGGTGCAGGAGTTGATAGATTACATCGGCCAGAGTCACTGCTTGCAGGGCGATGAAGCGCTTAACTGTGATCAAAGCGAGCGCCGGGTTAAAGCCCACATCACCCATCAGCATAGCCGGATGCCGTTCGATGCCGCGAATTTCATTCCAGGAGAATGGCAAAGCTACGCCCGGGAATGGTTGAAAGCCGCCAGTCTTGAGGGAGAGGCACACGGCGAATTTATCCAGCCGTTGCCCCCGGTGGTTTTCGACACGCTGGCGTTTGAACAGCTACAGCGTTTCTGGTCGCATCCGGTGCGGGCATTTTTCCAGATGCGTCTGCAGGTTAATTTCCGTACAGAAGAGAGCGACATTCCCGAAACCGAGCCTTTTACCCTTGAAGGCCTCACCCGGTATCACCTCAATCAGCAACTGGTGAACACGCTGGTGGATGAGCAGGATCCCGGCCTGATGTACCGGCGTTTTCGTGCCGGGGGCGAACTGCCGTTCGGCGCGTTCGGTGAAATTGCCTGGGATGACCAGCGACAGGAGATGCAGGCCCTGGCAGACAGAGTCAATTCGTGCCGTCAGCCCGGGAAAAGTCTGGAAATTGATTTGCAGTGTGACGGAGTCAATATTACGGGCTGGCTTCCACAGGTACAGTCGGACGGCCTGCTGCGCTGGCGTCCGTCGATGCAGAACGTCTCTCAGGGGATGCAACTTTGGCTGGAGCATCTTGTCTATTGTGCCAGTGGCGGAACCGGCGAAAGCCGTCTCTTGCTGCGAAAAGACGGTGAGTGGCGATTCCCGCCGTTGCCCGCCGAGGATGCAATGAAATACCTCGCTGAACTGGTTGCGGGTTACCGCGAAGGACTGTCTCAGCCGCTGCTGTTTCTACCAGAAAGTGGGGGGGCGTGGCTGAAGGCTTGTTATGACAGTGAGAATAATGTCATTTTATGGGATGACGAAACGCAGCAGAAAGCGCGCAGTAAGTTTATGCAGGCGTGGGAAGGGAGCATGGTGGTTCGCGGAGAAGGCGCTGATGTCTGGTACCAGCGTCTGTGGCGAACCCTTGAGCCCTCAAGCGTTGAGGCCATTATTGCGCAGGCAGAACGTTACCTGGAGCCCGTTTTCCGTTTCCATCAGTCGTCGTGAGGAAGATGGGTTGTATAAAAATTGCGCAGATATTTAGATTCCATTATCATGCGCAACGTGTCACGGACTGATGTTTATAAGTGAGGCTGCCATTCAGAGCAGCACAGAAGTTTGTTAATGATGAGGTCCGTGAATGCCCCGTAGCACCTGGTTGAATGTCGTATTTATCGTGTTGTTCGCCCTCTGGGCGCCCTTAAGTCAGGCCGACAATGGATGGCAACCGGTAAAGGAAACCATCCGCAAAAGCGAGAAAGATCCCCGTCAATATCAGGCTATCAAACTTGATAACGGCATGGTCGTGCTTTTAGTCTCCGATCCACAGGCGGTGAAATCATTGTCTGCGCTGGTGGTGCCCGTCGGCTCTCTGGAAGATCCTGATTCTCATCCGGGCCTGGCACACTTCCTCGAACACATGACGCTGATGGGGTCTAAAAAATACCCTCAGGCGGACAGTCTCGCCGAATATCTCAAAATGCACGGCGGCAGCCATAACGCCAGTACCGCGCCATACCGCACCGCGTTCTATCTTGAAGTGGAAAACGACGCGCTGGAAGGGGCGGTTGACCGCCTCGCCGATGCCATTGCTGAACCGCTGCTGGATAAAAAATACGCCGACCGGGAACGGAACGCGGTGAACTCCGAGCTGACAATGGCCCGAAGCCGGGATGGGATGCGTATGGCGCAGGTGAGTGCCGAAACCATTAACCCGGCACATCCGGGGGCTCGTTTCTCCGGGGGCAACCTCGACACGCTGAGTGATAAACCGGGCAGCCCGGTGCTGGATTCGCTGCTGGCGTTCCGCGACAAATATTACTCCGCCAATCTGATGAAAGCGGTTATCTACAGTAATAAGCCGTTGCCAGACCTGGCAAAAATGGCCGCCGAGACCTGGGGCCGGGTGCCGAATAAAAACATTACTCGCCCGCAAATTACTGTTCCAGTGGTGACCGATGCGCAGAAAGGGATAATCATCCATTACACGCCCGCGGTGCCTCGCAAGGTGCTGCGCGTTGAGTTTCGTATCGATAACAACACCGCGCAGTTCCGCAGTAAAACAGATGAACTGGTGACCTATCTGATTGGTAACCGCAGTCCGGGAACGCTGTCAGACTGGCTGCAGAAGCAGGGACTAGCGGAAGGCATTCGCGCGGATTCCGATCCGGTGGTCAACGGCAACAGTGGCGTGCTGGCAATTTCAGCCACGTTGACGGACAAAGGCCAGGCAAACCGTGACCAGGTTGTCGCCGCCATCTTCAGCTACCTGACGCTACTGCGCGAGAAAGGCGTGGATAAACGTTATTTCGATGAGCTGGCCAACGTGCTGGATCTCGATTTCCGCTATCCGTCGATCAGCCGCGATATGGATTATGTCGAATGGCTGGCGGACACCATGATCCGCGTCCCGGTGGAACATACGCTTGATGCCGTTAATATCGCCGACCAATATGATGCGAAGGCGATCGGCGATCGTCTGGCGATGATGACCCCACAGAATGCCCGTATCTGGTATATCAGCCCGAACGAGCCGCACAATAAAACCGCTTATTTCGTCAATGCCCCGTATCAGGTGGATAAAATCAGTGCGCAGACCTTCAGCCAGTGGCAGCAGGAATCAGGCAAAATTGCCCTGCAATTGCCGACGCTGAACCCGTACATTCCGGATGATTTCACGCTGATTAAGCCTGAAAAAGTGGCCGATAAGCCACAGCTGATTGTTGATGAACCCGAACTGCGCGTGGTCTACACCCCGAGCCGTTATTTTGCCAGTGAGCCGAAAGCTGACGTGACGCTGGTGCTACGTAATCCTCACGCGATGGATAGCGCGCGTAATCAGGTGATGTTTGCTCTGAACGATTATCTGGCAGGTATCGCCCTCGATCAGTTGAGCAATCAGGCCGCCGTGGGCGGGATCAGCTTCTCAACGGGAGCCAACAACGGCCTGATGGTGAACGCCAACGGCTACACCCAGCGTCTGCCACAGCTGTTTGATGCGCTGCTTGAGGGATATTTCAGCTACCAGCCAACGGAAGAACAGCTGGCGCAGGCGAAATCCTGGTATACGCAGATGCTCGATTCTGCCGAAAAGGGTAAAGCCTTCGATCAGGCGATTATGCCGGTGCAGATGGTGTCGCAGGTGCCTTACTTCCAGCGTGAAGAGCGTCGTGATCTGCTCCCGTCGATTACGTTAAAAGACATCCTGACCTGGCGAGACAACCTGAAAACGGGGGGGCGCCCTGAATTTATGGTCGTCGGCAATATGACGGCGGAGAACTCCATCGATCTGGCGCGTAAAGTGCAAAAGCAGCTCAATGCCCATGGAACCGAATGGTGCCGTAACAAAGACGTGGTCGTGGATAAAAAGCAAAACGCTATCTTTGAAAAAGCGGGCAGCAGCAGCGATTCCGCGCTGGCGGCAGTGTTTGCGCCACCGAACGCCGATGAGTTCAGCAGTTCCGCCACCAGCGCTATGCTGGGGCAAATTGTGCAACCCTGGTTCTACAACCAGTTACGTACTGAAGAGCAGTTGGGTTACGCGGTGTTTGCCTTCCCGATGAGCATCGGACGTCAGTGGGGCGTGGGCTTCCTGCTGCAAAGCAGCGATAAGCAGCCGGGCTTCCTGTGGGAGCGCTTTAAAGCCTTCTTCCCGACAGCCGAAGCGAAACTGCGGGCGATGAAACCGGAAGAGTTTGCACAAATTCAACAGTCGGTGATTGCGCAGATGCTGCAACCGCCGCAAACCCTGGGTGAAGAAGCCTCAAAGCTCAGCAAAGATTTCGATCGCGGTAATATGCGTTTTGATTCACGTGATAAAGTAGTGGCTCAGATAAAACTGCTGACGCCGCAAAAGCTTGCTGACTTCTTCCATCAGACGGTGGTGGAGCCGCAGGGCATGACGATCCTTTCTCAGGTCTCCGGCAGCCAGAACGGGAAAACGGAATATGTTCACCCGAAAGGCTGGACGGTCTGGAAGAGCGTCAGCGCGTTGCAGCAATCCATGCCGCTGATGAGAGAGAACGAATGACCGAGACCGCCGAGTCCTTAAATCCCCTGCGCTTGCCATTGATCGGTGAGCGCCTGATTGAAGCCTCTGCGGGCACCGGAAAAACCTACACCATCGCCGCACTCTATCTGCGGCTGTTGCTTGGACTGGGCGGCGAGGCCGCCTTTATCCGTCCTGTCGATGTCGAAGAGCTGCTGGTGGTGACCTTCACCGAAGCGGCCACCGAAGAACTACGGGGCCGTATTCGCAGCAATATTCACGAACTCCGTATCGCCTGCCTGCGAAACAGCACCGACAACCCGTTATATGCCAGCCTGTTGGCCGAAATTGCCGACCCTGAACAGGCTGCCGAGGTATTATTACTGGCGGAACGGCAGATGGATGAAGCGGCGGTGTTCACCATCCACGGCTTCTGTCAGCGGATGCTCAGCCTCAATGCCTTTGAGTCCGGGATGCTGTTTGAACAACAGCTGATTGAAGATGAATCCCGCCTGCGTTTCCAGGCCTGCGCCGATTTCTGGCGGCGTCATTGTTATCCGCTCCCGCGCGACGTCGCTGAGGCGATCCATGCCAGCTGGAAAGGCCCGCAGGATCTGCTGAAATCTATCGATCGCTATCTGCAGGGGGAAGCCCCCCAACTGAAAACCCCACCCTCCGATCTAACGCTGATTGAACGTCACCAGCAGATCGTGGCGCAGATTAGCGAAATCAAAACCCGCTGGCTGGCTACGGTGGATGAGATAGTCAGCGTTCTGGAAAGCTCCGATCTCGACAGACGCAAGTTCAACCGTGGCAATCAGGGCAAATGGATCGAGAAGATCGGCTTGTGGGCGACTGACGAACACTCCGGTTATCAGTTACCCGAAGCGCTTGAGAAGTTTGCTCAATCTTTCCTGTATTCGCGCACCAAAGAGGGCGGTAATCCGCCGGTGCATCCGCTGTTCGACACGATTGAAGCTCTGATGGCGGCTCCGCCATCGCTCAACGATCTGGTCATTTCCCGGGCGATGGTCGAAATCCGTGAGGCCGTCGCGCGCGAGAAACAGCGGCGGGGCGAGCTGGGCTTTGACGACATGCTCAGCCGTCTCGACGATGCCCTACAGGGCGAGAGCGGTGATGCCCTGGCGGCGGCGATTCGCCAGCGTTTCCCGGTAGCGATGATTGATGAATTCCAGGATACCGATCCGCAGCAGTACCGCATTTTTCGCCGTATCTGGCGACAGCAGGCCGATACCGCGCTGCTGCTGATCGGCGATCCGAAGCAGGCGATTTACGCCTTCCGCGGTGCAGATATTTTTACCTACATGCGTGCGCGTGGGGATGTGGCGGCCCATTACACCCTCGATACCAACTGGCGATCGGCCCCGGGCGTGGTGGAAAGCGTCAATCAGCTGTTTGGTCTTTCTGATAATCCCTTTATGTTTCGCGACATACCCTTTTTGCCGGTCAAATCCGCGCCCAACAATCAGGGCCTGAGGTTTGAGCTGAAAGGGGAAAATCAACCAGCGATGAGCTTCTGGCTGATGCCAGGCAATAACGTGGGGTCCGGCGATTATCAAACGTTTATGGCACAACTGTGCGCCGGACAAATTCGTGACTGGCTCAGCGCCGGGCAGCGGGGTGAGGCGCTGCTGTGGCGCGGAGAACACGCCCGTCCGGTTGAAGCGTCCGACATTACCGTGCTAGTGCGTAACCGTCAGGAAGCGGCGCTGGTGCGCGATGCGCTAAACGCCCTGGGCATTCCGTCGGTGTATCTGTCCAACCGCGATAGCGTGTTTGAGACCCCGGAAGCGCAGGAACTGCTGTGGCTGTTGCAGGCCGTGCTGGCCCCGGAACGTGAAAGCAGCCTGCGCAGCGCGCTCGCCAGTTCGCTGTTTGGGCTGAATGCCCAGGATATCGAACGCCTGAATCTGGATGAGCTGGCCTGGGATGCGGTGGTGGAAGAGTTCAGCCAGTATCGCCAGCTGTGGCAACAGCGGGGGGTGATGGCGATGCTGCGTGCGCTGATGGCGGCCCGCAATATCGCTGAGAATCTGCTGGTGACTCACGGGGGGGAACGTCGTCTGACGGACATTCTGCACCTGAGCGAACTGTTACAGGAAGCCGCCGGGCAGCTCGAAAGCGAGCATGCCCTGATGCGCTGGCTGGCACAGCAGATTGGTGGTCCGGACAGCGGGTCCTCCAGCCAGCAGATGCGCCTGGAGAGCGATAAACACCTGGTGCAAATTGTGACGGTGCATAAATCCAAAGGGCTGGAGTATTCCCTGGTCTGGCTGCCGTTTATTGCCCGCTATCGCAAACAGGATCAGGCGTTCTATCACGACCGGAACTCGTTTGCGGCGGTGCTCGATTTACACAACAGCGAGGAAAGCCTCGAACTGGCAGAGGCTGAGCGTCTGGCCGAGGATTTGCGCCTGCTGTACGTGGCGCTCACGCGTGCCATCTGGCATTGCAGCCTGGGCATTGCCCCGCTCAGCCCTCGCCGCAGCGAGAAACCCACTGATACCGAACTGCATCACAGTGCCTTGGGTCGTCTGGTCCAGAAAGGCGAGGCCAAAGACGCCGCCGGGCTTGAAGCCTGCCTGCGCGCGCTGTGCAACGAACATATCGCCCTGACCATCCCGTCATTGCCGGAAGGGGGACGCTGGCAGGCGATTGCCCCTGAAATGCCGGAACTGCGTGCCAGAGAGATGCGCCGACGCATTATTGATGACTGGCGAGTGACCAGTTATTCCGGACTCCAGCAACGTGGACATAGCGTGGCGCAGGACCTGCTGCCACGGCTGGATATCGATGCCGCCGGTGTGGCGGGCGATGCCGATGAACCAGAGTTGACGCCGCATCACTTTCCGCGCGGGGCATCACCGGGGACTTTCCTGCATAGCCTGTTTGAGGAGATCGATTTTACTCAGCCGGTGTCCGAGACGTGGATGTTTGACCAGCTCGAACGTAACGGGTTTGATACCCAGTGGGCGCCGGTGTTAACCCAGTGGCTGACCACTGTCCTACGCACGCCGCTTTCCGGGGCGGGCATTTCCCTGAGTCAGCTCACCGCCAACAATAAACAGGTCGAAATGGAGTTCTATTTGCCTATCGAACAGCTGCTGGTGCCTCAGGCCCTGGATGCGCTGATTCGCCAGCATGATCCGCTGTCAGCCGATTGCCCGCCGCTCGATTTTCGTCAGGTGAGCGGGATGCTGAAGGGCTTTATCGACCTGGTTTTCCGCCATGAAGGCCGTTACTACCTGCTGGATTACAAGTCCAACTGGCTCGGCGACAGCAGCGAAGCCTACACCCAATCGGCGATGGCGCAGGCGATGCAGTCGCACCGCTACGACCTGCAATATCAGCTCTACAGTCTGGCGTTGCACCGCTATTTACGCCACCGCCTGACAGATTACGATTACGACACCCATTTCGGCGGCGTGATTTATCTGTTCCTGCGCGGCGTGGACGGGGGCGATAGCGGGCAGGGCATTTTTGCCACCCGTCCCGATCGGGTGCTGATTGACGGCCTTGATGCCTTGTTTGCCGGTGACACCCAGGAGGTGAGGGCATGAGCATGGAAGCCTTATTAATGGAAGCTGCGCAGCAAAAGCTGTTGCGCCCGCTGGACGTGCAGTTTGCCCTGATGGTGGCAGCAGAGGATAAACCGGCGGTCATGCTGGCGGCAGCCCTGCTTAGCCGCGATGCCGGAGAAGGACATGTTTGCCTGCCGCTGTCCCGCTTTCATCCCGACGAACAGACCACTGGCCGGGCACAAAGCCTGTGGCAGCAGCTGTTTGCTCAGGCGGAAGCCGGGGATGACATTGAGGCGTTGCTGCGTGCCTCTCCCGCCGTGAGCGACGGTTCAGTTGCCACGCCGCTGGTGCTGTGTGAGGGGCGTTTGTACCTCAATCGGATGTGGCATAACGAACTTGTGATCGCCCGCTTTTTCAGCCAGACCGCCCCGGAATTATCCGGCGATGAAGCCTTGCTTACCACTACGCTCGCGGCACTGTTCCCGCCTACTGAAGATGTCGACTGGCAGAAAGTCGCCGCTGCAGTGGCGCTGACCCGACGTGTGTCGGTCATTTCAGGTGGCCCCGGCACCGGGAAAACCACCACCGTGGCGAAGCTGCTGGCGGCGCTGATTCAGACCAACACCTTAGCCAAATGCCGTATCCGTCTGGCTGCGCCGACCGGTAAAGCCGCGGCGCGTTTGACCGAATCCTTGGGCGCTGCACTGCGCCAACTGCCGCTAACCGACGAACAGAAGAAACTGCTGCCTGCAGAGGCGGGCACGCTGCACCGTTTATTGGGCGCCCAGCCCGGTAGTCAGCGCTTACGCTATCATGCCGGGAACCCGTTGCATCTGGACGTGCTGGTGGTGGATGAAGCGTCGATGATTGACCTGCCGATGATGGCTCGGCTGATTGCCGCACTGCCCGCACACGCCCGGGTGATTTTTCTCGGTGACCGTGATCAGTTGGCCTCGGTGGAAGCCGGGGCCGTGCTGGGCGATATCTGCGCCTGGGTTAACGCCGGATATACTCCTGCGCGCGCGCAGGAGTTGAGTCGTCTGACGGGGACAACGGTGCCTGCAGGCGAGGGAACCGAGGCCGGTGGCCTACGTGATAGCCTGTGTCTGCTGCAAAAAAGCTACCGTTTTGGCAGTGATTCCGGGATTGGGCAACTGGCGCGCGCGGTAAATAACGGCGATGCAAAGGCGATGAAAAAGGTGTTTGCACAGGACTTTGCTGACATCGCCCTCAAGCCGTTACGGACTACCGCCGAGTATGAATCGATGCTCGAGGATGCGGTCAGCGGCTATGCTGATTATCTGGCGCTGTTGAAAGCGCGGGCTGAGCCTGCCGAGGTGCTGGCAGCATTCTCTCAATATCAGCTGCTGTGCGCGCTACGTGAAGGGCCATATGGCGTTAGCGGGGTGAACGAACAGCTTGAGCTGACGCTGGCCCGCAAGCGGCGCATTGTGCTGGCCCGACATTCGCGCTGGTATGAAGGGCGGCCGGTGATGATTGCCCGTAACGACAGCGCGTTGGGCCTGTTTAACGGCGATATCGGCATTGCACTCGACAGGGGCACCGGGCTACGTGTCTGGTTCCCGATGCCGGATGGTACGATTAAATCCGTGCAGCCAAGTCGATTGCCCGAGCACGATACCGCGTGGGTGATGACGGTGCATAAATCGCAGGGGTCGGAATTCAACCATGCGGCGCTGATATTACCCTCGCAAAGCGTGCCGCTGGTTACCCGCGAACTGGTCTATACGGCGATCACCCGCGCCCGTCAGCAGCTTTCCCTGTACGCTGACCCGACGCTGTTGGCTCAGGCGATCACCGTCCGCACCGAGCGCCGGAGTGGCCTGGCGGCGTTGTTTTCGCAGTTGGGATAAGGTGACAATCCCGGACGACAGTTTATGCCGTCCGGGATTTTTGACTTACGTTAAATCGGCCATTAACACTTTGGATCGGCGCTGATAGTTGTACATTTCTTTCTTGCTCTCCGGCAGCAAATCCACTTCCACCGGCATAAACCCGCGTTCCTGGAACCAGTGAATGCTGCGCGTCGTCAGCACAAACAGTTTACTCAGCCCCATCTGTCTGGCCTGAGCCGCAATGCGTTCGAGCAGGACTTCGCCGCGCGATGAGCTACGGTAGTCGGGATGCACCGCCACGCAGGCCATCTCACCTATTTTCTCTTCCGGGAACGGATACAGCGCCGCGCAGGCGATGGTGGTGTTATCGCGCTGGATGACCGTGAATTTGTCGATCTCCATTTCCAGCTGCTCGCGCGAGCGTCGCACCAGAATCCCCTGTTGCTCCAGGGGTTCAATCAGTTCGAGGATCCCGCCGATATCGTTAATGGTGGCACGACGGATTTGCTCGGCGCTCTCCATCACAATTTGGGTACCGATGCCGTCGCGGGAGAACAGTTCCTGCAACAGGGCACCGTTTTCCTGGTAGCTGATCAGGTGGCAGCGACGTACCCCGCTCCGGCACGCTTTCACTGCCCCACGCAGGAAACGCACCGTACCGGAGTAATATTCCCCCTCGCTTTCCAGCGCTTCAACGCGGGCCTGCGCTTCATTGGGGAACAGTTCGGAGATGATCTCGCCCTGGCCGTTTAATACGCCCTGAGAGGAGCAGAAGCCAATCATCTTCTCCGCTTTCAGCTTAATAGCGAGCTGCGTGGCAATTTCTTCCGAGGTCAGGTTGAAGCTTTCTCCTGTTACGGAGACCGCAACCGGGCCCATCAGGACGATGGCTCCGCTGTCGAGCTGGCGGTGAATGGCTTCTTCATCAATACGGCGAATGCGTCCGCTGTGGCAGTAATCAATGCCGTCATCAACGCCCAGCGGCTGAGCAATGATGAAGTTGCCGCTGACCACGTTGATGTGCGCCCCCTGTAACGGGGTATTATTCAGGCTCATCGACAGCCGGGCGGTAATATCGAGCTGTAGCATTCCCGCGGCCTGTTTTACCAGGTCGAGGGTTTTGGCGTCAGTCACTCGGGTGTTTTTATGATACAGCGGCTCGTGGTGGTGCTCGGCCAGATTGGCATCAATCTGTGGACGCGCGCCGTATACCAGCACCAGACGAATGCCCAGACTGTGAAGTAAGCCTATGTCATTGACGATGCTTGAGAAATTCTCATGCTCTATCGCTTCCCCACCGAGCATAATGACGAACGTCTTGCCACGGTGGGCGTTAATGTAGGGAACAGAATGACGAAATCCTTCAACCAGTTCGGTTTTACGTTCCTTCACCACAGTACAACCTCGATGCATGATTATTCGTAATTAATGTATTTTTATTCTGTTTTGTCCGCCGGTGCAAGCAGCAATTTCAACGAATCGTTGCAAAAAGCCTGGCAGAAAATGGGATGGATCAGGATTGTTTACCGTTTTATAGATGACAGTTTATGCGGCTTTGGTTAAAGTTTTCGGTCAAACCCGCCGTATACATTGCTAAATTGAATTATTTGCTTGGGAGAGGCATGTCTGGGAGCCAGTCAGGATTAAGTCGTCGTCGCTTATTAAAAGGCGCAGGAGCGATGTGGTTACTCAGTGTCAGCCAGGTAGGTCTGGCCGCTGAGAGTCGAGTGGTGGCGGTCCGCGTCTGGCCTTCGTCCACCTATACGCGCGTGACGATAGAATCCAGCCATGAGCTGAAATATAAGCAGTTTGCGCTGAGCAACCCCGAGCGAGTGGTGGTCGATCTCCAGGGGGCGAATCTCAATTCCGTGCTGAAAGGCATGAGTGCGCAGATTCGCCCTGACGATCCCTACATTAAATCCGCACGCGTCGGGCAGTTCGATCCGCAAACCGTGCGAATGGTGTTTGAACTCAAGCAAAACGTTAAACCTCAGCTGTTTGGCCTGGCGGCGGTGGCCGGATTTAAAGAGCGCCTGGTGATGGATCTTTATCCGTCCACGGCGACCGAAATGCAGGATCCGCTGTTGGCGCTGCTGGAAGATTACAACAAAGGCGATCTGGATAAGCAGGTACCGCCCGCCCAAAGTGGTCCGCAGCCGGGTAAAGCCGGGCGCGACAGGCCGATTGTTATCATGCTCGACCCAGGCCATGGCGGCGAGGATTCCGGCGCGGTGGGCAAATACCGTACCCGCGAGAAAGACGTGGTGCTGCAAATTGCCCGTCGGCTGAAGGCGCTTATCGAGAAAGAAGGCAATATGCGGGCCTTTATGACCCGGAATGAAGATGTGTTCATTCCGCTGAAGGTGCGGGTGGCAAAAGCGCAGAAACAGCGTGCTGACCTGTTTGTGTCCATCCACGCCGATGCCTTTACCAGCCGCCAGCCGAGCGGCTCGTCGGTATTTGCCCTCTCGACCAAAGGTGCGACCAGTACCGCAGCGAAATACCTGGCTCAAACCCAGAACGCCTCGGATCTGATCGGTGGGGTCAGCAAGAGTGGCGATCGTTACGTGGACCACACCATGTTCGATATGGTGCAGTCGCTGACCATCAACGACAGCCTAAAATTTGGGAAAGCGGTGTTGGGCAAACTGGGTAAGGTTAACAACCTGCACAAGAACCGGGTCGAGCAGGCCGGGTTTGCGGTCCTGAAAGCGCCCGATATCCCGTCGATTCTGGTCGAGACCGCATTTATCAGTAACGTAGAAGAAGAACGTAAGCTGAAGACCGCCACCTTCCAGCAGGAAGTTGCAGAGTCGATTCTGGCGGGGATCAAAGCCTACTTTGCCGACGGGGCAACGCTCGCGCGGCGAGGGTAAGTCTGGCAGAGAGAAGAGAATGGCGCTGAAAAGCGTCATTTTTTTGAGGATTCACAGATTTTAGATACAAAAAAACACCCGTTAAGGTGCTTATTGTTTTTTGAAGTGGTTGCGGGAGCCAGATTTGAACTGACGACCTTCGGGTTATGAGCCCGACGAGCTACCAGGCTGCTCCATCCCGCGTCCGTGTGTTTACCCTTCACTCAGGTAAACCTTGCTTCAAAATGTGTTGGTTGCGGGAGCCAGATTTGAACTGACGACCTTCGGGTTATGAGCCCGACGAGCTACCAGGCTGCTCCATCCCGCGTCCGAGTGTTTATCCTTCCATCAGATAAACCTTACACATCATATTTTAATTGGTTGCGGGAGCCAGATTTGAACTGACGACCTTCGGGTTATGAGCCCGACGAGCTACCAGGCTGCTCCATCCCGCGTCCGTGGAAGCGCACTATACGCTGGTCGCGATTTGTTGCAACCCTTTTTTGCATTAATATCAAAGAGTGGCTAAAAACGAATCGCATAGATTAATTTTTGCCCAGAATGGGGCGTGTGGCACGTTATCACATTTCAATACCCCTGGCGGTTTGTTATCTTCACCCCGCATTCAGCTGATGAAAGAAGACGAGATACCATGAAAGGACGTTGGGCCAAAATTCTGGTGACAGGCACATTAATGACAATGCTCGCAGCCTGTTCCTCCAAACCGACCGATCGCGGTCAGCAATATAAAGACGGCACCTTTAACCAGCCGTTCTCGCTGGTGAACCAGCCGGAAGCGGTGGGTGCGCCGATAAACGGCGGTGACTTTGCCCAGCAGGTCAATGAAATCCGTAACGCTTCGCCACGCCTGTATGGCAGCCAGAGCAATGTCTTTTCCGCGGTTCAACAATGGCTGCAGTCTGGGGGCGATACCCGCACCCTGAAACAGTACGGGCTGGATGCGTGGCAGATGCAGGGCGCAGACAACTACGGCAACGTGCAGTTCACCGGTTACTACACGCCGGTAGTATCCGCCCGCCACACGCGTCAGGGCGAGTACCAGTATCCGATTTACCGTATGCCACCGAAACGCGGCAAACTGCCGTCACGTGCCGACATCTATGCCGGGGCGCTGAGCGACAACTATATTCTGGCCTACAGCAATTCCCTGATGGATAACTTCATCATGGACGTGCAGGGCAGCGGATACATTGATTATGGTGATGGCTCCCCGCTTAACTTCTTTAGCTACGCCGGGAAAAACGGCTGGCCGTACCGCAGCATCGGCAAGGTGCTTATCGATCGCGGTGAAGTAAAGAAAGAAGATATGTCGATGCAGGCCATTCGCCATTGGGGTGAAACCCACAGCGAAGCCGAGGTGCGTTCCCTGCTGGAAGCGAACCCATCGTTTGTATTCTTTAAACCGCAGTCCTTCGCGCCGGTGAAAGGGGCGAGTGCAGTGCCGTTGATTGGCCGCGCGTCCGTCGCGTCCGACCGCAGCATTATCCCGCCGGGCACCACCCTGTTGGCGGAAGTACCGCAGCTGGACAACAACGGTAAGTTTAACGGTCACTACGAGCTGCGTCTGATGGTTGCGCTCGATGTGGGCGGGGCAATTAAAGGCCAGCACTTCGACATCTATCAGGGCATCGGCCCGGATGCCGGCCACCGTGCGGGCTGGTACAATCATTACGGTCGCGTTTGGGTCCTGCGTGGCGCACCCGGGGCCGGTAACGGCGGCAATGTCTTTAGCGGTTAACAGAGCAGTTTGAGGTTTTATGTCAGTCGTTCTTAGCGATGCGTGGCGCCAGCGTTTTGGTGGCACGGCACGTTTATATGGTGAAAAAGCGCTGCAGGTCTTTGCCGGGGCGCACGTTTGTGTGGTCGGCATTGGCGGCGTAGGCTCGTGGGCGGCGGAAGCGCTGGCCCGTACCGGGATTGGCGCTATCACGCTGATTGATATGGACGACGTGTGCGTCACCAATACCAATCGGCAAATCCATGCGCTCGGCGGTAACGTCGGGTTGGCGAAAGCCGAGGTGATGGCCGAGCGACTCCGGCAGATCAATCCGGAATGCCGCGTCACGGTGGTGGATGATTTTGTCACCCCGGACAATGTGGCAGAGTACATGGGCGGTGGGTTCAGCTATGTCATTGATGCCATCGACAGCGTGCGGCCGAAAGCGGCGCTTATCTCGTACTGCCGTCGCTACAAAGTGCCGCTGGTGACCACCGGTGGCGCGGGCGGGCAAATCGATCCGACGCAGATCCAGGTCGCCGATCTGGCGAAAACCATTCAGGATCCGCTGGCGGCGAAGCTGCGCGAACGCCTGAAAAGTGATTTTGGCGTAGTGAAGAACGGCAAAGGTAAGCTTGGTGTGGACTGTGTGTTTTCCACCGAGGCGCTGGTTTACCCGCAGTCTGATGGGTCAGTGTGTGCGATGAAAAGCACCGCGGAAGGGCCGAAGCGAATGGACTGTGCGTCCGGCTTTGGTGCCGCAACGATGGTGACCGCGACGTTTGGCTTTGTCGCGGTGTCCCATGCGTTGAAGAAGATGCTGGCGAAAGCCGAGCGTCAGGCTTAAGCTCCGCGCGCGGCGTGAAGTACCGCGTCGCGCAGCGCGTTCAGTCCCTGATTACGGGACGCGCTTAACTGGGCCCGCAGGCCAAGTTCATCAAAGAAATTGAGCGGATCGCTGGCTAGCAGTTGGTCCGCGCTTTTGCCTTCAATGGCCGTCAGCAGCACGGCTAATAATCCCCGCACGATCCGCCCCTCGCTGTCGCCATAGAAATGTAGCGAGCCCTGCGCCAGACGCGTGTATCCGAGCCAGACGCGGTTTTCGCAACCCGCGATTTCCTCCGCTTCGGCTTTCAATTCCTCCGGCAATGCAGGTAGCTGTTTCCCCAGCAGAATAAGCTGGCGATATTTCTCTTCCCACTGAGTCAGCGGGCCAAAAATCTGTCGCAACGTTTCGGGCGTCACGGTGGTGCCAAACGGGTGTCCGGCGAGAGCAGGGCTTGTCATTTAATCCACCAGTAATTCAAGGGCGCGGTCAACGGCGCTCACCAGCGCCCGAACATCATCCTGAGTATTATACGGCGCAAAGGAGGCGCGCAATGTCCCGCTGACGCCCATCGCCGCCAGCAGAGGCTGAGCGCAGTGTTGTCCGGCGCGCAGCGCGATGCCGTATTCCGCCAGCAGCGTCACCATGTCACTGTGATGCACCCCGGCGAAATCGAAGGCCAGCAGGCTGGAGTCCTGGCAGCGGAACGAGCGAAAGCCCGGTCGGCGCGAGAGTTCTTCTTCGGCAAGCGTCGCCAGCCCACGGCTCCAGGTTTCTGCCTGCACGATATCCGTGTCGCTCAACCATTCGAGCACGGCGCTCAGGCCAATCACCCCGGCGACGTTCGGCGTACCGGCTTCCAGGCGATAGGGAACCGGCTGCGTTTTAAAGCCGTCGAAGCTGACTTCGGTGATCATCTTGCCGCCACCGAGCCACGGCGTCATGTCATTTAACCGTTCCTGCTTGCCGTACAGCACCCCGATGCCGGTCGGGCCATAGAGTTTGTGGCCGGAAAAGGCGTAGAAGTCGATATCCAGCGCCTGAACGTCGGCCGGGAAGTGCACCACGCCTTGCGCGCCATCGACCATTACCACCATATTGGCGGCATGGGCGAGTTGGATAGATCGAGCGAGATCCGGGCAGCCGCCGGTAACGTTAGACATCTGCCCCAGTGCCAGAATGCGGCTCCGGGCATTAATTAATGAGGGAAGCAGCGAGATATCGGGTAAATAGTCTGCGCCAATCGGCAGTTTGACGACGTGAGCGCCTGTCTGCTCCGCCACCATCAGCCACGGAACCAGATTGGCATGGTGCTCAGCCTCACTAACGATAATCTCATCACCAGGCCGTAAGCGCGGGCGCGCATAGCATTGCGCCACCATATTGATTGCTTCGGTGGTACCCCGGGTCCAGACAATATTTTTGCCTTCAGGGGCGTGAATCAGCTCAGCCACCCGATCGCGGGCGGCTTCGTAGCGTGCGGTCAGCTTCTGGGCGGCGGCGAACTGGCTGCGGTGTACATTGCCCGCGCTCAGACTGTAGAACTGCTGCGTAGCGTCGACCACCGCCTGCGGTTTTAGGGCGGTGGCGGCGCTGTCGAGATACACCCCGGCATCGCTCAGCGCCGGAAACTGGGCGCGAAACTGCGCCGGGTTGAATGCGTTCATGGATTTCCTCATACCTGTAGAACGATCGTCGCGCAAAATGCGCAACAGGGCAAGGACAGGTATAACCTTCAGAATTTTCCGGTAATTGTGGCAAAGCGACAGTAGTGCGTTATGCTGAATAAGGTTAGGTTACAGCTGTGACCTGGTATATGAAACGCCAATTAATGGCATGAAATGCTACAAGGAGAAAAACATGAAAAAGACTGCCGCAATTATCTCTGCCTGTATGCTGACTTTCGCCCTGAGCGCATGTTCTGGTAACAACTACGTAATGCACACCACTGACGGACGCACTATCGTCTCCGACGGTAAACCGCAGACCGATAATGATACCGGGATGATTTCATACAAAGACGCCAACGGTAACAAACAGCAAATCAACCGTAGTGACGTGAAAGAAATGGTCGAAATGAATAACTAACGACTGAATTTCACGCAAAAAAAAGCACCGCAATTAGGCGGTGCTACATTAATCACTATGGACAGACAGGGTAAATGTACAGGAAGTGAAAAGGGGGTAGTCTCGCTACCGAGGTCTGAACTCCAGACCAATTGCAAACACAACAACACAACATCACAACCGTAAGCCAAAAGCCCATCAGAACACGCATTCCGAAAAAAGCTTCTCGTTCCGGCTCAGGAAGTGCCGCCACTATAGGTATTTGCTGGTAGAAGCTCAACGGACAAATTATAATGGCTCAGATAAAAAAAACTAATAGGTTACGTGATGTAATCTAATTGTTAAAACACGTTAACATCTAAGCCAAAACAATCATGTCGAAGCGTTTACCACCTCTGAATGCATTACGTGTATTTGATGCCGCCGCCCGCCATCTCAGCTTCACTCGCGCCGCCGATGAACTCTTTGTCACCCAGGCCGCAGTAAGCCATCAGATCAAGTCACTCGAGGATTTCCTGGGCCTGAAGCTCTTCCGTCGCCGCAATCGTTCGCTATTGTTGACCGAAGAAGGACAGAGCTATTTTCAGGACATCAAAGAGATCTTTTCGCAATTAACCGAAGCAACGCGTAAACTGCAGGCCCGCAGCGCCAAGGGGGCTCTGACGGTCAGCATGTTGCCAAGTTTTGCCATTCAATGGCTGGTGCCTCGCCTTACAAGCTTTAACTCAGCTTATCCGGGAATCGACGTCAGGATCCAGGCGGTTGACCGTCAGGAAGACAAGCTGGCGGACGATGTTGACGTGGCGATTTTCTATGGTCGCGGTAACTGGCCGGGGCTGCGTGTGGAAAAACTGTACGCCGAATATCTGTTGCCCGTATGTTCCCCGTTGTTGCTCACCGGTGAGAAGGCGTTGAAAACGCCTGCGGATCTGGCGCAACATACGCTGTTGCATGATGCATCCCGCCGTGACTGGCAAACGTACACGCGTCAGTTGGGGTTAAACCATATCAACGTCCAACAGGGACCGATTTTCAGCCACAGCGCCATGGTGCTGCAGGCAGCTATCCACGGACAGGGTGTCGCACTGGCCAACAATGTAATGGCACAGTCCGAAATTGAGGCCGGCCGTTTGGTCTGCCCGTTTAATGATGTTCTGGTCAGCAAGAATGCGTTTTACCTCGTTTGCCATGACAGCCAGGCGGAACTGGGTAAAATAGCCGCCTTCCGGCAGTGGATCCTGGCGAAAGCGGCGAGCGAGCAAGAAAAATTTCGCTTCCGTTACGAACAATAAATGAATGTAGGGTAATGACATGACCAGTCGCTTCATGCTGATTTTTGCCGCTATCAGTGGCTTTGTTTTTGTTGCCTTGGGTGCGTTTGGCGCACACGTATTAAGTAAATCGCTCGGCGTAGTTGAGATGGGCTGGATCCAGACCGGCCTTGAGTATCAGGCGTTCCATACGCTGGCGATTTTTGGTCTGGCGGTCGCTATGCAGCGCCGGATCAGTATCTGGTTCTACTGGAGCAGCGTGTTTATGGCGCTGGGAACCGTATTATTCAGCGGCAGCCTTTATTGTCTGGCGCTGTCGCATTTACGCCTGTGGGCATTTGTTACCCCGGTGGGAGGCGTAAGCTTCCTGGCCGGTTGGGTGCTGATGCTGATTGGTGCTATTCGTTTAAAGCGTAAAGGTGTCGCGCATGAATAAGGTTGTCCTCTACAGCCGTCAGGGTTTTGAAAAAGAGTGCGCAGCAGAGATTTCTGACAAGGCCTCTCGCCTTGGCGTATACGGTTTTGCCCGAGTCAAAGAAAACTCAGGCTATGTTATTTTCGAGTGCTATCAGCCGGATGAAGCCGAAAAAATCATCCGTGAGCTGCCGTTTGCCTCGCTGATTTTTGCTCGCCAGATGTTCGTGGCCTGCGAGCTGTTGACCGATCTTCCGCCGGAAGACCGTATCACACCGGTGGTGGGCATGTTGCAGGGTGTGGTTGAGAAGGGCGGCGATCTGCGGGTTGAAGTCGCCGATACCAACGAAAGCAAAGAGCTGATGAAGTTCTGTCGTAAATTCACCGTACCGCTGCGCGCCGCGCTGCGCGAGGCGAAGGTACTGGCGCCGTATGAAACGACCAAGCGTCCGGTAGTGCACGTGTTCTTTATTGCGCCGGGCTGCTGTTACGTCGGCTACTCGCTGACCACTAATAACTCGCCGTTCTACATGGGTATTCCGCGTCTCAAGTTCCCGTCGGATGCGCCGAGCCGCTCTACGCTCAAGCTGGAAGAAGCGTTCCATGTCTTCATTCCTGCCGATGAGTGGGATGAGCGTCTGGCGAACGGCATGTATGCGGTCGATTTAGGCGCCTGCCCGGGTGGCTGGACCTATCAGCTGGTTCAACGCAACATGTGGGTGTCGTCGGTGGATAACGGCCCGATGGCGCAAAGCCTGATGGATACCGGCCAGGTGACCTGGCTGCGTGAAGACGGTTTCCGCTATCGCCCAACCCGGAGCAACATCTCGTGGATGGTGTGCGATATGGTAGAGAAGCCCGCGAAAGTGGCGGCGCTAATGGCGCAGTGGCTGGTTAACGGCTGGTGTCGTGAAACCATTTTCAACCTCAAGCTGCCAATGAAAAAGCGCTACGAGGAAGTGTCGCAGAACCTGGCCTATATTCAGGCGCAGCTGGATGAACATGGGATTAATGCCCACATTCAGGCGCGTCAGCTGTATCACGATCGCGAAGAGGTGACGGTACACGTGCGTCGCCTGTGGGCCGCCGTGGGTGGCCGTCGCGACGAGCGGAAATAGTTCTCTTCTTTCCTTGCCCCTACTGGGGCAAGGAAGCCTTACTTCACCAACCGCAACTGCTGTAAATTCCCGTCCAGCTGTAAATCCGTTTGTAACGTGGCCACTTCACGGCAGATAAACGCCATCTCCCGATGTTCACTCAGTTTCTTACGCCATTTCTCCGGCACCTCGTCCAGATGCTGGTAAATCGCTTCCAGGGTCGGAAACTGTGCCAACAGTTCGGTGGCACTTTTCGGGCCAATCCCCGCGACACCGGGCACTTTTGAGCTGCTGATCCCCGCCAGGCCCCAATAGTCCGGCAACTGCTGCGGCGTCACGCCGAATTCCTGGGCGATAAATGGCGCGTCAAGCCAGCGTTTCTGGAAGTAATCGCGGATGCGGATGGTCGGCGACAGCAGCTGGCAGTAGCCTTTATCCGTCGACACAATGGTGGCCTGATGCCCGGCTCCGGCAATTTTCACCGCCAGCGTGGCCGCCAGATCGTCGGCTTCGTTTCCGGCGGAGCCCCAGCAGCGCACGCCGTGCTGTTCGAAGACGCGGCGAATGTTATCCATCTCAGCATGTAACGCTTCCGGCATCGGCGAGCGTCCGGCTTTGTAATCCGGAAGGCGCTGGTGTCGCCAGCCCTGATTGCGGGCTTCATCATCAAACACGGCGACGGCGTGCGTCGGTTGGCTGTGCACAATGAGCAGCTGCAACGCATGCAGACAGGTATCAGCGCAGGGCGAACCCTGAACCGCATGAATGCGGCGGATCAGATTCAGCGCATCGACAATAAGCAGATGAACGGCCACGGTTTACCCTCCTTGATAGCAATGCGGGTAGGGTAACATTGTGAGGATTATCAGGCTATGCAGCGGGGAGAAATCAGGAAGACGCCTCGCAAAACGAGGCGTCTGGTGCGAGCTTAGTCGCAGGTTACAATTTTCATCGCCAGACCGCCGCGAGAGGTTTCGCGGTACTTAGCGTTCATGTCTTTGCCGGTTTCGTACATGGTTTCGATGACTTTATCGAGGCAGACGCGCGGATCGCTGGTCCGACGCAGTGCCATCCGGGCGGCGTTAACCGCTTTGACGGCTGCAATCGCGTTACGCTCAATGCACGGGACCTGAACCTGTCCCGCGACCGGGTCGCAGGTTAAGCCGAGGTTATGCTCCATGCCGATTTCCGCCGCGATACAGACCTGCGTCGGGCTGCCGCCCAGCAATTCTGCCAGACCTGCGGCCGCCATCGAACACGCCACGCCGACTTCACCCTGACAGCCCACTTCCGCTCCGGAAATAGAGGCATTCATTTTGTACAGTGAGCCAATCGCACTGGTCACCAGCAGGTAGCGAGCCAGCGAATTAGCGTTCACTTCACGGATGAACTTGTTGTAGTACGCCAGCACTGCCGGGACAATCCCACAGGCACCGTTGGTTGGCGCAGTGACCACGCGTCCACCGGCGGCGTTCTCTTCGTTCACCGCCAGGGCAAACATGTTAATCCAGTCGACCACGGCCATCGGATCGCTGGTGGTTTTGTCCTGGCTGACCAGCATCCGGCGCAGAGCCGCGGCACGGCGCGGAACACGCAGTCTGCCCGGTAGCACGCCTTCGGTGGTGATGCCTCGTTCGATACCGCCACGCATGACGTCCCACACCGCAGCAAAGTGCTGTTCCAGCTCTTCTTTGCTGTGCAGGGCCAGCTCGTTTTGCATCATCAGGCCGGAAAGCGACAGACCACTTTCCTGGCAGTGACGCTGCAGGTCAGCGGCGTTTTTGTACGGATACGGAACCTCTACCGGCGCGCTGTTGCTCTGGCCGAAGTGATCCTCATCGACGATAAAGCCCCCGCCGATGGAGTAATAGGTTTGGCTGTAAACGGCGTTGTCGCCCGCCAGCGCGGTGATACGCATCCCGTTCTCATGCAGGGAAAGATTGTCCGCATGGAAGTTCATGCACTGGTCTACCGGGAATTCGACTTCATGTTCGCCGTTCGCCAGTAGCAGGCGGCCGTGGGTGTTCACATCCTGAATAAAGCCCGGAATCGCATCAATATCCACGGTGTCCGGCAGATTACCCGCCAGGCCCATAATAATGGCGATATCAGTATGGTGGCCCTTTCCTGTCAGGGAGAGTGAACCGTAAACGTCGACCACCACGCGGGTGATGTCAATGAGAATGCCGCGCGCAATCAGGTCATCCGTGAATTGCTTGCCCGCTTTCATTGGGCCTACGGTGTGAGAGCTGGAAGGACCAATGCCGATTTTGAAAATATCGAATACGCTGATCATGATGCGTCCATTGCTATAAAGAAGAGCGCCGCCCTGAGGCGGCGCGGGGGATTAACCGAACAGGGAGTAGAAAATCGCGGAGATGGCGATGAGGCCCATGATGACCACAAACACGTTGCTGATGTGGCCGCTGTATTTGCGCATTGCAGGTACTTTCTGAATCGCATACATCGGCATCAGGAACAGGATCATCGCGATAATCGGACCACCCAGGGTCTCAATCATGCCAAGAATGCTTGGGTTCAGGGTCGCCACAATCCAGGTGGTGATCAGCATGAACACTGCAGTCATCTTGTTCAGACGGTTTACTTCAATCGTTTTGCCGCGGCTACGCAGAGACTTGATCACCATCCCGTTAAAGCCTTCACGTGCGCCCAGGTAGTGGCCGAGGAAGGACTTAGTGATAGCGATGATGGCGATAATCGGGGCCATCCAGGCAATCAGCGGCGCGTTAAAGTGGTTCGCCAGGTAAGACAGAATCGAAATGTTCTGCTCTTTCGCGGAAGCCAGGTCAGCCGGAGACAGGCTCAGCACGCAGCTGAACACGAAGAACATCACCGTCAGCACCATCATGATGTGAGCGAAGGCCAGAATTTTGGAGCACTTCTTCTCAGCGTCTGCGCCGTACTCTTCACGTTTTGCTACCGCAAAGGAAGAGATGATCGGCGAGTGGTTAAAGGAGAACACCATCACCGGGATCGCCAGCCACAGGGTCATCCACAGGCCTTTGCCGGTTGGCGCGGTGCTCAGGGACAGGGTATCCAGCGCAGCACCGTTCCACTGTGGGATCAGGTAGCAGGCCAGCAGCATCAGCGCGATGACAAATGGGAACACCAGGATGCTCATCGCTTTAACGATCATCTGCTCGCCGAAGCGCACGATGGTCATCATACCCACGATAAGGATCAGCGACAGAATGGCGCGCGGTGGCGGCGTCATGTGCAACTGGTGGGTCATGAAGCTTTCAACGGTGTTGGTGATAGCCACGCTATACACCAGCAGGATTGGGTAAATAGCGAAGAAGTAGAGCAGGGTAATCAGTTTACCTGCGCCAATACCAAAGTGTTCTTCAACCACTTCGGTGATATCTTCGCCCGGATTTTTACCGGACAGGACGAAGCGAGTCAGGCCGCGGTGGGCGAAGTAAGTCATTGGGAACGCAAGGATTGCCATGATAATCAGCGGGATCATCCCGCCCACACCGGCGTTGATCGGCAGGAACAGCACGCCCGCACCGATCGCCGTGCCATAAAGGCCCAGCATCCACATCGTATCCGTCTTACGCCATCCGCTACGACTTTCTGCCGAGGCAATGGTGCTGGTTTGAATGGTTTCCATCTGTATCTCCTGGAGGAAGCAATTTGTCAGTTTTTTAGTCAATTCGAATGAATAAGTGACTGACGGTAATATAAATTCGTGTAAAACGGGGTTTTCTTATGATTTTTGCCCGTTATTGTTTGCGGCCGGAAAGATACATTTAAGTAATCAATGTATCAGTGATCGCGATCCCAAATGCAATAAAACACTTAATGAATGAGGGTTTTTAGACCATCAGACTGCTTTTTTAGTCTAATTGGGAATTTATGCGCGCGAAGGCTACCATCGGCAGCGTGGACGAGGAAAGAACGCCGTGGCTAAAACGTATCTATTGCTGAAAAAGATGACAAAAATAGGCGTTTAACGCGCTTTAACATAATTTGAGTGAATATTTTACGCTTTGGGCACGGGGCAATCGTTTGATGAGATGCAAAAGAAAAGGGCGGCTTAATCGCCGCCCTTGGGTCAATTCCTGGGATCAGGAACAGATTTCGTAGCAAGGAATGTAGGCAGAGCCCGGCAGCTTCATGCGGTGCTGCGCGACAAAACTATGCAGCAGTTTGTCCATCCGACGCATCATTTCGCCGTCGCCGTGGATTTTGTACGGCCCGTGCTCTTCAATGGCGCGAATGCCCACTTCTTTCACGTTACCCGCCACAATGCCTGAGAAGGCTCGGCGCAGGTCGGCGGCCAGCACTTCTACCGGCTGATCCGGATATAGCTTCAGGTTAGCCATGTTTTCATGCGTCGGTTCGAACGGTTGTTGCAGGTCCGGCGCGATGCGCATCGACCAGTTGAAGCTGTAGGCATCACCGGTATCGCGACGGTTCTCTTTCACCAGCGGCATCGCTTTCTTCATCTGACGCGCCACCTCGGCGGCATCGTCGATAATGATGCGGTAGTGACGACGTGCGGCTTCACCCAGCGTATGCACGATGAAATCGTCCAGCACGCGGAAGTAGTCTTCGCTCTCTTTCGGTCCGGTCAGGATCAGCGGCAGTACCTGGTTTTTGTTGGCAGGATTCATCAGGATCCCCAGCAGGTACAGCAGTTCTTCCGCAGTGCCTACGCCGCCCGGGAAAATGATAATCCCGTGAGCGATACGCACGAACGCTTCCAGACGCTTTTCGATATCCGGCATGATGATGAGTTCATTCACCAGCGGGTTTGGCGGTTCGGCGGCGATGATCGACGGTTCGGTCATGCCGATAAAACGTCCTTCTTTATAACGCTGCTGTGCCTGGCCGACGGCGGCACCTTTCATCGGCGCTTCCATCGCGCCCGGGCCACAGCCGGTACAAATATTCAGTTCGCGCAGGCCGAGCTGCGTTCCCACGCGGCGAGCATACAGATATTCGTTTTCATTAATAGAGTGCCCCCCCCAGCAAACCACCATACTCGGGGCTTCACCGACGTGCAGCGCACGTGCGTTACGCAGAATGGAGAACACCAGGTTGGTGATGTGGGTCGAGCTTTCCAGATCGAGATTCGGGAAACGAACGGTGTTATGAATTTGACCGTAAACAAACAGAATATCGCGCAAGACGGCAAACAGGTTGGCCTGCAGGGAGCGGATGATGCGCCCGTCAACGAAGGCATCCTCCGGCGGGTTTATCAGTTCCAGCTTCACACCGCGTTCGCGGCGCAGCACGTTGATATCAAAACTTTCAAAGCGGGACAGCAGTTCCTTGCTGTTGTCGGTCAGACTGCCTGAATTGAGCACTGCCAGTGAACAGTTACGGAACAACTGGTACAAATCGCTGCTGGCGTTGCTTTTCAGCATATCGACTTCAAGCTGCGACAGCATATCCATAGAGCCAAGCGGGCTAACATGTGTAATCAAGTGAACTCCTTACGGGACGAAAATCGTCTTCCCTATTGATTACAATAGCCTTGCCGGTCAGATTTTAACAAGAAAAAGCGCGACCGAAGCCGCGTTATATTTTGCAATCGTTTATGTCACTGGCGAACCAGGCGACCGGTGGCAGGAACAAAGTCGGTGTTGCTGCGCCACGGGTTGATATCGAGCCCGCCGCGGCGAGTGTAACGCGCGTAGACACTTAGACTCTCGGGCTGGCAGAAGCGCTGGATATCGCTGAAAATACGCTCCACGCACTGCTCGTGGAATTCGTTGTGATGGCGGAACGAAACCAGATAGCGCAACAGTTTTTCGCGGTCGATTTTTGGCCCGCGATACTGAATCTGCACTGAGCCCCAGTCTGGCTGATGGGTTATCAGGCAGTTGGATTTCAGCAAATGGCTGACCAGCGTCTCTTCCACGACTTTGCCGCTGGCCGCCCCCTCGAGGTGATCGGCGCTAAATTCGTAGCTGTCGACTTCAATATCCTGCTCGTCGATGCAGGTGCCGTGGAAATGGGCAATCGGCTGACCTTCCATCTCATCAAGACGATACAGCGCGACGCTGACTTCACCCTGGGCACAGTGGCGCAGATCGCGCTCCAGCGTGGCGCGTACGTCTTCCCAACTGGCGAACCGCGTCTGGTTGAAGCTGTTGAGGTACAGTTTAAAGCTTTTCGATTCCACCAGATTCACGCTGGTATCGCTCAGCTCAACGTGGCCGACCGCGACCTGTGGCAACCCTTTCGCGTTCAGCCAGGAAAGTTCATACAGCGTCCAGATATCGCCCCCGTGGAAGGGCAGGTTATCGGCATGCAGGCCGAGCGGATCGCGGTTCAGGCTGCGTGGCACCGGCTGTAACAGGCTGGCGTCGTAAATATCCCGGTAATCTGTTGATTTGCCGAGCGTCAGGCCCGAGAGCGCCTGGTGGTTTTCATAAGAAGACATGTTTCACCGTCATAAAGCAGGTAGACTATCGGCTGAGTTTATCCTGGTTGACCTGGAGAGAGAAAGCAGTGGATCAGCAGACGGCGACAGCCTTACAGGCGTTTACCCAACGCTATTGCGATGCCTGGCAGCAACGGCACGGCACCGCGCCGCGCAGCGAAGAGTTGCACGGGATTGCTTCACCCTGTGTGACGGCAACGGATGATGACGCGGTATTTTGGCTGCCTCAGCCGTTTACCCTTGAGCCAACCCTGCAAGCGGTTGAAAGGGCAATGGACATTGTGGTACAACACCCGCTTCAAACTTATTATACCAGCCAGTTTGCCGGTGATATGCCCGCTACGTTTGGCGAGCGTGAGCTGACGTTGCTGCAGGTCTGGAGCCCGGATGATTTTCAGCGAGTGCAGGAAAATCTGATTGGTCACCTGGTCACGCAAAAACGCCTGAAGCTATCGCCGACGTTATTTATCGGCACGCTCGATAGCGAACTGGATGTGGTTTCCGTCTGCAATCTGACGGGCGAAGTGGTCCTCGAGACCCTCGGCACCCGTAATCGCACCACGCTTTCCGCTTCAGTTGCGAGTTTCCTGACTCATGCTGAGCCTCTCGTGTAATCCATATGCCTGGCCTCCTTGTGAGAGATCTCTTACATAGCGTGTGAGAGATCGCATGCACGTAAGCGAGATATTGCCGCTCCGCTTTAACGCGATTCTATTTTAATCAATAGCTTATAATGAAGGTGAGCCACTTTCATATGAAAACGCTCTCTGAGGATTACCTAAAAGAGGCTTGTAAGAGAGCCCGTAATAGAGGATTCTATACATGTCGACAGGGAGTCTGACAACGAAACGAACATTAGGATGATGACGTTTCAGCAGGATACACCAGGACGGTGCTGCAAGGACAGGCTTCAGGATGGAAGCAAAAGGATTACGCAGGACGCGTAGAAGGACACCTCCAGGATGGAGAAAGAGAGCCGGTCAGGATGCCCGGTGGATCAGGAAGATCAGGACAACTTACGGATGAGTCAAATCGCATCGGGGTGGTGCGAGCAGGATGCAACGGTTTATGGATGAACAGGTCAGGAGACCACAGGAAAAGTTGTCAAGGATGAGCAGGGAGCACCAAAAGTAGCTGGACTGCTGCGAAACGAACCGGGAGCACTGTGAAAACAGTGCTCCCTTTTTTTATTTCCCTCGCCACCGATGGTATCCTGCGCCGCAGATTTTCATTTCGACGTTTCTTCCGAGGTTTCCATGACCCATCACGACCGCGTGCGTCAGCGCCTGCACGCCATTGAAGCGCAGCTGCGCAAACATCAGCACTGGCAGGATAACGCTCCCGAGGCCCACGTTTTCGAGAGTACACAACCTTTCTTCATGGACACGATGGAGCCGCTGGAGTGGCTGCAGTGGGTGCTGCTGCCGCGGATGCATCAGCTTATCGACGCCCAGCAGCCGCTACCGCAGAACTTTGCCGTCGCGCCGTATTATGAAATGGCCCTCGACGCCAGCCATCCGTTCCGCGTGATTATCATGCCGGAACTTGAGCAGCTCGATGCGCTGTTTGTCGGCGACGACGCCTGATGCTGGAGATCCTCTATCAGGACCAATGGCTGGTTGCCGTCAATAAACCTTCCGGCTGGCTGGTGCACCGTAGCTGGCTGGATCGCGATGAGAACGTGGTAGTGATGCAGACCGTGCGCGACCAGATTGGTCAGCACGTTTTCACCGTCCATCGTCTCGACAGGCCGACTTCTGGCGTGCTGCTGATGGGCCTGTCGAGTGAAGCGGGCCGCCTTCTTTCTCAGCAGTTTGAGCAGCATCAGATCCAAAAACGCTACCACGCTATCGTGCGTGGCTGGCTGATGGACGAGGACGTGCTCGACTATCCACTGGTGGAAGAGTTGGACAAAATAGCCGATAAGTTTTCACGCGACGATAAAGAAGCCCAGCCAGCAGTAACCCACTATCGCGGGCTGGCGACGGTTGAAATGCCGATAGCGACCGGGCGCTATCCGACCACCCGTTACGGGCTGGTTGAACTTGAGCCAAAAACCGGGCGCAAGCATCAGCTGCGCCGCCACATGAGCCATCTTCGTCATCCGATCCTCGGCGACAGCAAGCACGGCGACCTGCGCCAGAACCGCAGTGCGGCAGAGCACTTTGGCTGCGACCGGCTAATGCTGCACGCAAGCGAGCTGCACCTGACCCATCCGTTTACCGGCGAGCCGCTGGTTATACGCGCCAGCCTTGATGACGTCTGGATGCAGGCAATGTCACATTTTGGCTGGCGTGGTCTTCTCCCCGATGTTGAAAGGGTTGAGTTTACGCCGGACAACGGTCAGGATGGCGACATAACTGAATGATTCAGGGAGATAAGTAATGGCGGAAGTAGGCATTTTTGTCGGCACCATGTACGGAAACGCGCTGCTGGTGGCGGAAGAAGCGCAGACCATACTCGCGGCCCACGGTCACAAGGCAGAGGTTTTTGAAGATCCTGAAGTTGACGACTGGGCGTCTTATCAGGGCAAATATGCGCTGGTGGTGACGTCCACCACCGGGCAGGGCGATCTGCCGGACAGCATTGTACCGCTGTATCAGGGCATTCAGGATATGTACCAGCCACATCTGCGCTATGGTGTTATCGCGCTGGGCGACAGTACCTATTCGCACTTCTGCGGCGGCGGTAAGCGCTTCGATGCGCTGCTACAGGAACAGGGCGCGCAGCGCATCGGCGACATGCTGATGATTGATGCCAGCGAAGATCCTGAACCGGAAACCGTGTCCAACCCGTGGGTTGAACACTGGGCTACGCTGCTCAGCTGATTGGCATTCGACAGCCCTTCAGCCGAAGGGCTCGTTATCCTAATATCTTCCGCGCTTCCCGGGCCACGTTGTCCATCTCGTCCAGCAGTTCCAGTAACTCCGGTTCCAGTTCATCGGGTGATATCCCGTTGCGCAGCTGGCCTTCAATCAAATGGCACAAATTCTTCAGACGAGGGACCCCGCTGTAACCGCAGCTACCATGCAGTTTGTGGATGGCGTCGACCAACTCTTCCGGCTTCTCACCCACCAATTGCTCTTCAACCTTGTTGCGGATTTCCGGCAGGAATTCCACCAGCATTTGCAGCATATCGCGGGCCAGATTTTGCTTATTAGCCGCCTGGCGTAACGCCAACTGCCAGTCGAGGGTGGTATTAATATTCACTGGCGGATGCGGCTCAGGCACCTCTGCCTGGGGTAAGTTCAGCCCCGGTTTGTAGCGCAGCAGCAGATTACGCAGCTTGCTCTCTTCAATCGGTTTCGCCAGATAGTCGTTCATCCCGGCGCTGAGCAGCTTTTCTTTCTGTCCGGCCATGGCGTGCGCGGTCACCGCAATCACCGGCGTTTGCTGCTGGTGGGGCAACTGATGAATCAGCTCGCAGGCGCGGATCCCATCCATATCCGGCATTTGAATATCCATCAGGATCAGGTCGAACTGCATCTGCTTCGCGCGGTTAATCGCTTCCTGGCCGCTGTCGCACAGCTCTACGTTTTGCACCTGATCTTCCAACAGCGCCCCGATAAGCTTCAGGTTCGCCGGGTTATCGTCCACCGCCATCACCGTCATATTCAGTCGCGTATCGTTGACATTTAGCGGGACCGGCATTTGATTGATGCGGCAGTATTCCGTTAACGCAGGCAGTAAACGCGTCGAGGTCAGGGGTTTGAGCAGGCAGGCGGCGGCCCCGTTTTGCTTAAGCTCCTCGGCATTGACCTGCACGTGGCATGGCAAAGCCAGCAGCAGGAAATCGGTCATTGCACGGGCGCGTTCGAGCTTCTCGGCGTGCATGCTTAAATCGCGCATCGACACCGGCACGGCGACCAGCAGAATGTCGTAATGATCGTCAGGCAGCGCTGAGAAAGTCGGGCTGTAAACCACTTCCAGCGGCGTGGTGGCCAGCAAGTCCAGCGTGCATTGCGCGGCGGCGGCATTAGCTTCCACGTAGGCCAGACGCTTGCCTGCCAGGCAGGTAGTGGTCAGGCTTTCGGATACGACGTTCGGATTGAGATCCAGGCTGATGTGGAACCAGAATGTGGAACCGCGATTAGGTTGGCTGTGGAACGAAATATCCCCACCCATCTCTTTAACCAGTTTCTGGGTGATGACAAGGCCAAGCCCGGTGCCGCCGTGACGCCGCGAAATACTCGCATCCGCCTGACGGAACGCCTGGAACAGTCGCGACTGGTCGCGCTCGGGAATGCCAATCCCGGTGTCACGGATTTGCACTTCAATCTGCACTTTGTTGTTGCTCAGGGCGCGCTTCTCAACCAGCACGTCAATGTTGCCGTTTTCAGTAAATTTAATCGCGTTGCCAACCAGGTTGGTGATCACCTGCTGAAGACGCAGCGGGTCACCGATCACGTTGTCCGGCACATCGTTCTTAAAGTTCAGGGTCAGCTCCAGCCCCTTATCATGGGCGGAGTGGGCCAGCAGTGTGACCACTTCATCCAGCGAATTGCGTAGCGGGAACGGAATGCTTTCCAGCACCAGCTTGCCGGCTTCCAGCTTGGAGAAGTCCAGCACATCGTTGATGATTGCCAGCAGATTGTTCGCCGAGCGTTCGATGGTGCTGAGGTGGTCGCGCTGGGTCGGATTGAGATCGGTTTTCAGCGTCAGGCGCGTGAAGCCAATCACCCCGTTGAGCGGGGTACGCAGCTCGTGCGACATATTGGCAAGGAATTCAGATTTGATACGCGCTGCTTCCTGGGCGCGCTTCTTCGCCAGATCCAGTTCAACGTTCTGGATTTCCATCTGCTCCAGCGTTTCGCGCAGGTCAGAGGTGGCCTGGTCAACGTTATGCTGCATCTCTTCGTGATAGGCCGCCAGCGACATTGCCATCGAGTTGATGCCGTTTTTTAGCATGTCGAGTTCGCCAAGCATAAAGCCTTCGACCCGACTGTCGAGCTGGCCGCGACGGATGCGGTCAACGGTATTCACCATATTTCGAATCGGTCCGGTGACGTCGCGCATCAGCCGCCAGCCGAAGATAAGGGCGATGCCAATACAGAACAGCATCATCACGCTGGAAATAAAAATCTCTTTGTACTGCTGTAGGCGCACCGAACGTAAATCAAGCTCCAGCGCCACATAGCCGAGCATATTGACCGGCGTTTTGGCATCTGAGGTAGGGGACTCATCCGGCGAATAGGTTTCCGAGACAATCGGCGTGCGCAGGATCATCACATCCCCACTGCGATGGACGCTTAGCCTGCGTGGCAGCGGCGAGCCGCTTGGCAGCTGTAATTCGCTCGGGTCGAGATGATAATTTGAGGTGACAAACAGCCGGTTGTGCTCATCGTAAACCGAAATCGCCCGCACAATGTCAGAATGGCGCCGGTGCAGGACGCTGATCAGCTGTCCGATTGACTCACGGTTTTGCAAGTTCATGCCATATTCACTGGAGACCGCGAGCGGCTCAATGATGCTGGCTCCGGCGTCTTCCAGCTGACGCTGCAGGTCATGATAGCGGTGAACGACAAAGAAGATGCTGAGCAGCAGACCGATCAGTACGGTCGGGGCCAGGATCAGAATCATCATGCGCGCGCGCAGGCTGTAGTTGGTCATGGAGGTCCGTTATGGGAGAATCAGGGTTAACACACTACGTTTGAGAAAAATCTCTGAATGGCGCAATTCTACTCTGCAAAACGCCGCGTGACGACGCGCGAGATCATAACCGTGACGGTGAGCGACCTTGACCCCTTCGGCCAGGGGGTGGCGCGCCATAACGGGAAAACACTGTTTATCAACGGGTTGTTGCCAGATGAACGCGCTGAAGTTCGTATCACCGAAGATAAAAAACAGTATGCGCGAGCCCAGGTAAAACGTCGACTTAACGACAGCCCGGAGCGTGAAAAGCCGCGATGTCCGCATTTTGGCGTCTGTGGTGGCTGCCAGCAGCAACATGCCAGCGTGGCGCTTCAGCAGCGGAGCAAACAGGCGGCGCTGGCGCGTCTGATGAAACATGACGTCGAAGATGTTCTCTCTGCCTCGCCGTGGGGCTATCGCCGTCGGGCGCGGCTGAGCTTGAATTATCAGCCAAAAATCCAACAATTGCAGATGGGTTTTCGCAAGGCAGGGTCGAACGATATCGTCGACGTGACGCAATGCCCCGTGCTGGTGCCCACTCTTGAGGCATTGCTGCCTGCGGTGCGTGACTGCCTGACAGCGCTGGCCGGGGGGCGTCATCTTGGCCACGTCGAGCTGGTGCTGGCAGATAACGGACCGCTGATGGTGCTGCGCCATACCGCGCCGTTATCTTTGGCGGATAAGGCAAAACTGGAACAGTTTTCGCATTTACACCAGCTTGCACTGTGGCTGGCGCCACAAAGTGATAGCGTTGAACAGGTTAGCGGTGAATTACCCTGGTACAATTCTGACGGGCTACGCTTAACGTTCAGCCCAAGGGATTTTATCCAGGTCAACGATGGCGTGAATCAGCGGATGGTCGAGACGGCGCTGGCATGGCTCGACGTGCAGCCAGAAGACCGCGTCCTGGATCTTTTCTGCGGCATGGGTAACTTCACGCTGCCGCTGGCGAAACGTGCCGCCAGCGTAGTGGGGGTAGAAGGCGTCCCGGCGTTGGTCGAAAAGGGTCAGCAGAATGCGGCGCAAAACGGGCTGCACAACGTGACCTTCTTCCACGAAAATCTCGAAGAGGATGTCACCCGTCAGGTTTGGGCCAAAAACGGCTTTGACAAAATTTTACTCGATCCTGCGCGCGCGGGCGCACCGGGCGTGATGCAGCATATCGTAAAATTAGCCCCCTCGCGGATAGTGTATGTATCCTGTAATCCTGCGACGTTGGCGCGTGACAGTGAGGTGCTTTTGGCGGCGGGCTATCAAATTCAGCGTCTGGCAATGCTGGACATGTTCCCGCACACTGGGCACCTGGAGTCGATGGTGCTGTTTGAGCACAAATAATGAATCAAGGCTTGTCGAATCCGACAGGCCCGTTCTCTAAAGGAGAGGATAATGGTCGCGGTACGCAGTGCACATCTTAATATAGCTGGGGAGTTTGATCCGGTTAAATGGATAGCAAGTCTGGGGATTTCCAGCCAGCAGTCGTGTGAGCGCTTAGCGGAAACGTGGACCTATTGTCGGGAACAAACCCTCGGTCATCCTGATGCGGAGCTGCTGCTGTGGCGCGGCGTTGAGATGGTTGAAATTCTCTCAATGCTGAATATGGACATTGATTCATTGCGGGCCGCGCTGTTATTTCCGCTGGTTGTGGGTGAGGTGGTGAGTGAAGAAACGCTGGAGGAAAGCGCCGGTAAATCCATCGTCACGCTTATCCATGGCGTGCGTGACATGGCCGCCATTCGCCAACTGAAAGCCACGCATAATGATTCCGTCTCATCCGAACAGGTCGATAACGTTCGCCGCATGCTGCTGGCGATGGTCGACGATTTCCGCTGCGTGGTCATTAAGCTGGCGGAGCGGATTGCCCATCTGCGAGAAGTGAAGGATGCGCCAGAAGATGAACGCGTGCTGGCGGCGAAGGAATGTACCAACATCTACGCCCCGCTGGCCAATCGTCTCGGCATCGGTCAGCTGAAATGGGAGCTGGAAGATTACTGCTTCCGCTATCTGCATCCCGCAGAATACAAACGTATTGCCAAACTGCTGCACGAACGCCGTATCGACCGCGAACATTACATCGACGAGTTCGTCGGCACCCTGCGCGCCTCTATCAAAGAAGAGGGCGTAAAGGCGGAAGTGTATGGCCGCCCAAAACACATCTACAGCATCTGGCGCAAAATGCAGAAGAAGCATCTGGCGTTTGATGAACTGTTCGACGTGCGCGCGGTGCGCATCGTCGCCGAGCGTTTGCAGGACTGCTATGCCGCACTCGGCATTGTCCACACCCATTTCCGCCATTTGCCGGACGAGTTCGACGATTACGTCGCCAACCCGAAACCGAACGGCTATCAGTCGATTCACACCGTGGTGCTCGGCCCCGGCGGTAAAACGGTTGAGATTCAGATTCGCACCCGCCAGATGCATGAAGAGTCAGAGCTTGGCGTGGCGGCGCACTGGAAATATAAAGAGGGCGCGGCGTCCAGCGGCGCGCGTGGCCATGAAGACCGCATCGCCTGGCTGCGTAAACTGATTGCGTGGCAGGAAGAGATGGCTGATTCGGGCGAAATGCTCGACGAAGTTCGCAGCCAGGTATTCGACGATCGGGTGTACGTGTTTACCCCGAAAGGCGACGTGGTGGATTTACCGGCGGGCTCCACGCCGCTCGACTTTGCCTACCATATCCACAGCGACGTGGGGCATCGCTGCATCGGGGCGAAAATCGGCGGACGTATCGTGCCGTTTACCTACCAGTTGCAGATGGGCGATCAGATTGAAATTATCACTCAGAAGCAGCCGAACCCAAGCCGCGACTGGCTGAATCCGAACCTCGGCTACGTCACCACCAGCCGTGGCCGCTCGAAAATTCACGCCTGGTTCCGCAAACAGGATCGCGATAAAAACATTCTTGCCGGGCGTCAGATCCTCGACGACGAGCTGGCGCATCTCGGCATCAGCCTGAAGGAAGCGGAAAAACACCTGCTGCCGCGCTACAACTTTAACGAACTCGATGAACTGCTGGCGGCGATTGGCGGGGGCGATATTCGTCTCAACCAGATGGTGAATTTCCTGCAAGCGCAGTTTAACAAGCCGAGCGCCGCCGAGCAGGATGCCGCCGCACTGAAGCAGCTGCAGCAGAAAACCTACAACCCGCAGCAGAACCGGAAGAAAGACGACGGGCGCGTGGTGGTGGAAGGCGTGGGTAATCTGATGCACCACATTGCGCGTTGCTGCCAGCCGATTCCGGGAGATGAGATTGTCGGCTTTATCACTCAGGGACGCGGGATTTCCGTACACCGGGCTGACTGCGATCAGCTGGTGGAACTGCAATCACACGCCCCGGAGCGCATCGTCGATGCCGTTTGGGGCGAAAGCTATTCGGCGGGTTACTCACTGGTGGTTCGCGTGCAGGCCAACGATCGCAGCGGATTACTGCGCGATATCACTACCATCCTCGCCAACGAGAAGGTCAACGTGCTGGGCGTGGCGAGCCGCAGTGACACTAAACAGCAGCTCGCAACTATCGACATGACCATAGAAATCTACAACCTGCAGGTGCTGGGCCGGGTGCTCGGCAAGCTGAATCAGGTGCCGGATGTGATAGACGCCCGACGTCTGCACGGTGGATAATTTTGCAAGGAAAAACCATGACTCAAATCGACCGCCTGCTCGGCATTATGCAGCGTCTGCGTGACCCGCAGCGCGGCTGTCCGTGGGACAAAGAGCAGACCTTCGCCACCATCGCCCCGTACACCCTGGAAGAGACCTATGAGGTGCTCGATGCCATTAACCGCGAGGATTTTGACTCCCTGCGCGGTGAGCTTGGCGATCTGTTATTCCAGGTGGTGTTCTTTGCACAGATGGCCCATGAAGAAGGGCGCTTTGATTTCAACGATATCTGTGCCGCTATCAGCGACAAGCTTGAGCGTCGCCATCCGCACATTTTCGGCGATGCCAGTGCCAGCAATAGCGCTGAAGTGCTGGAGCGTTGGGAGCAAATCAAAAGCGCTGAACGGGCTGAAAAGGCGCAGCACTCCGCGCTGGACGATATTCCGCACAGTTTCCCTGCGTTGATGCGTTCCCATAAAATCCAGAAACGCGTTGCTGCGGTCGGTTTCGACTGGACCACGCTAGGCCCGGTACTCGACAAAGTCTATGAAGAAATCGACGAGGTGATGCACGAGGCCAAACAGGCAGTGGTCGACGAACAAAAGCTCGAAGAGGAGATGGGTGACCTGCTGTTTGCGACGGTCAATTTATCGCGTCATTTAGGTGTGAAAGCCGAGTCCGCTTTGCAAAAAGCGAACCTCAAATTCGAGCGTCGTTTCCGCGAAGTGGAGCGTATTGTTGCCGAGCGAGGCCTTGAAATGACCGGGATTGACCTCGAAACCATGGAAGGCGTGTGGCAAGAGGTAAAACGGCAGGAATCTGATCTCTAACAGTTTTTTGCGATCAAGCGCTATTTGTGTGATTTTTAAAATGACAAGCGCTTGATTTGCGTCAAAAACATTTAGCCAAAAGGGGCTATTTTCTCACTCCTTATGTTTGTCTGAGCCTGGAATGGAGACGGAGAATGAATGTTTGTGGCGCTCGCCGTGTTCGGGTATACTACTTTCCCGTCCTGGTTATTCCATCATTCCAACCTAACTTCTCAGGTTCAGCATGACAACGAACTATATTTTTGTGACCGGCGGGGTCGTATCCTCTCTGGGTAAAGGCATTGCAGCCGCCTCCCTTGCAGCCATTCTCGAAGCCCGTGGCCTCAACGTGACCATGATGAAACTGGATCCGTATATCAACGTCGATCCGGGCACCATGAGCCCTATCCAACACGGGGAAGTGTTCGTTACTGAAGACGGCGCTGAAACCGACCTGGACCTGGGTCACTATGAGCGTTTCATCCGTACCAAAATGACACGCCGCAACAACTTCACCACGGGTCGTATCTACTCTGACGTTCTGCGTAAAGAGCGCCGTGGCGACTATCTGGGCGCAACCGTTCAGGTTATCCCGCACATCACTAACGCTATCAAAGAGCGCGTAATTGCGGGTGGTGAAGGCCACGACGTGGTGCTGGTCGAAATCGGCGGTACCGTGGGTGATATCGAATCCCTGCCGTTCCTCGAAGCGATTCGCCAGCTGGCGGTTGATATTGGCCGTGAACACGCGCTGTTTATGCACCTGACTCTGGTGCCGTACATGGCCGCTGCGGGTGAAGTCAAAACCAAGCCGACTCAGCACTCCGTTAAAGAGCTGCTGTCCATCGGTATTCAGCCAGATATTCTGATTTGCCGTTCCGATCGTGCCGTTCCGGCCAACGAACGTGCGAAAATCGCATTGTTCTGTAACGTTCCAGAAAAGGCTGTCATTTCTCTGAAAGACGTCGATTCCATTTATAAAATCCCGGGCCTGTTGAAATCTCAGGGTCTGGACGATTATATTTGTAAACGATTCAGCTTGAACTGTCCGGAAGCTAATCTGTCTGAATGGGAACAGGTTATCTACGAAGAAGCGAACCCGGCAGGGGAAGTGACTATTGGTATGGTCGGCAAGTACATTGAACTGCCGGATGCCTATAAGTCCGTTATCGAAGCGCTGAAACACGGTGGCCTGAAGAACCGCGTGACCGTCAACATCAAATTGATCGATTCGCAAGATGTTGAAACACGTGGTGTCGAAATTCTGAAAGGTCTTGATGCTATTCTGATCCCTGGCGGCTTTGGCTACCGTGGTGTTGAAGGCAAAATCGCCACCGCACGCTTTGCGCGTGAAAACAATATTCCTTATCTGGGCATTTGCCTGGGTATGCAGGTTGCGTTGATCGAGTTCGCTCGTAACGTAGTCGGGATGGAAAACGCCAACTCAACGGAATTTGTGCCAGACTGTAAGTATCCGGTTGTGGCCCTTATCACTGAATGGCGTGATGAAAACGGGAATGTCGAAGTGCGTACTGAGAAAAGCGATCTCGGCGGCACCATGCGTCTGGGGGCTCAGGCCTGCCAGCTCAGCGACGACAGCCTGGTTCGCAAGATGTACGGCGAAGAGACTATCACCGAGCGTCACCGTCACCGCTATGAAGTCAACAATATGCTGTTGAAACAGATTGAAGCTGCGGGCCTGCGTATTGCAGGCCGTTCCGGGGATGATCAGTTGGTCGAGATCATCGAGGTTCCGAATCACCCATGGTTCGTTGCCTGTCAGTTCCATCCGGAGTTTACTTCTACGCCGCGTGATGGGCATCCGCTGTTTGCAGGCTTCGTGAAAGCCGCCAGCGAGTTCCAGAAGCGTCAGGCGAAGTAAAAAAGTTAGAACGGCAGCGCCCCTTGTTGGGGCGTTGTTTGTCTGGAGTTTTAGTTTAACTTGTACTGAGGAAAACCTAATGTCCAAAATCGTTAAAGTCATCGGTCGTGAAATCATCGACTCCCGTGGTAACCCGACTGTTGAAGCCGAAGTACACCTGGAAGGTGGTTTCGTCGGTATGGCAGCAGCACCATCAGGTGCTTCTACTGGTTCCCGCGAAGCTCTGGAGCTGCGCGATGGCGACAAATCCCGTTTCATGGGTAAAGGCGTACTGAAAGCTGTTGGCGCTGTAAACGGCCCAATCGCTCAGGCTATCCTTGGCAAAGATGCCAAAGATCAGGCTGGCATCGACAAGATCATGATCGATCTGGACGGTACTGAAAACAAATCCAACTTCGGCGCTAACGCGATCCTGGCTGTGTCTCTGGCTAACGCCAAAGCTGCTGCAGCTTCTAAAGGTCAGCCGCTGTTCGAACACATTGCTGAACTGAACGGCACTCCGGGCAAATACTCCATGCCGGTTCCGATGATGAACATCATCAACGGTGGTGAGCACGCAGACAACAACGTTGATATTCAGGAATTCATGATTCAGCCTGTTGGCGCGAAAACCCTGAAAGAAGCGGTACGTATGGGTTCTGAAGTGTTCCACAACCTGGCTAAAGTTCTGAAAGCTAAAGGTATGAACACTGCAGTTGGTGACGAAGGTGGCTATGCGCCAAACCTGGGTTCCAACGCTGAAGCTCTGGCTGTTATCGCTGAAGCGGTTAAAGCAGCTGGCTACGAGCTGGGCAAAGACATCACTCTGGCGATGGACTGTGCAGCTTCTGAATTCTACAAAGACGGTAAATACGTTCTGGCTGGCGAAGGCAACAAAGCGTTCACCTCTGAAGAATTCACCCACTTCCTGGAAGATCTGACCAAGCAGTATCCGATCGTTTCCATCGAAGATGGTCTGGACGAATCTGATTGGGATGGTTTCGCATACCAGACCAAAGTGCTGGGCGACAAAATCCAGCTGGTTGGTGACGATCTGTTCGTAACCAACACCAAGATCCTGAAAGAAGGCATCGACAAAGGCATCGTTAACTCCATCCTGATCAAATTCAACCAGATCGGTTCTCTGACCGAAACTCTGGCTGCAATCAAGATGGCAAAAGACGCTGGCTACACTGCAGTCATCTCTCACCGTTCTGGTGAAACTGAAGATGCAACTATCGCTGACCTGGCGGTAGGTACTGCTGCAGGCCAGATCAAAACCGGTTCCATGAGCCGTTCTGACCGCGTTGCTAAATACAACCAGCTGATTCGTATCGAAGAAGCGCTGGGCGAAAAAGCACCGTACAACGGTCTGAAAGAGATCAAAGGTCAGTAATTTATTACTGTCGCTTTACTCTATATAAACCCGCTTCGGCGGGTTTTTTATTGCCTGGAAAACGCGGCGGGGCAGCTGCTTGTCTCGCCGTGGCGCGCCAAATCTGCGATACTTACACTTTACTCCCTTCACAGAGATGACTATGCAGTACCCGATTAACGAAATGTTCCAGACCCTGCAAGGCGAGGGTTACTTCACCGGCGTTCCCGCCATTTTTATTCGACTACAGGGATGCCCGGTTGGCTGTGCGTGGTGCGATACCAAACATACCTGGGACATGCTGGAAGATCGGGAAGTGTCTCTGTTCAGCATTCTGGCTAAAACCAAAGAAAGCGACAAATGGGGCGCGGGCACAGCGGAAGACCTGCTGACTGCGATCGGTCGTCAGGGCTGGACCGCGCGCCATGTGGTCATCACCGGCGGCGAACCCTGCATTCATGATTTAACCCCGCTGACTACGCTTCTGGAACAGAACGGTTACAGCTGCCAGATTGAAACCAGCGGTACCCACGAAGTGCGCTGTTCCCACGCCACCTGGGTGACCGTATCGCCGAAAGTGAACATGCGCGGTGGATATGCAGTGCTGCCTCAGGCTCTACAGCGTGCCGACGAGATAAAACATCCGGTAGGGCGCATGCGTGACATTGAAGCGCTGGATGAACTGTTAGAGACGCTGACCGACGATAAACAGCGCATCATCGCCCTGCAGCCCATCAGTCAGAAAGACGATGCCACCCGCCTGTGCATTGAAACCTGTATCGCTCGCAACTGGCGTTTGTCGATGCAGACGCACAAATACCTGAATATCGCCTGACAAAAAAGCCCGGTTAATCACCGGGCTTTCTTCATCACATGCTTCGCCATTTTTACTCGCCGCGATAGACGCAGCCCGCGGTGCAGGTTTCTTTGATCATCACCGCGCTCAGCAGTGGCACCAGCGGCTTCATCTGATCCCAAATCCATTTCGACAGCACTTCGCTGGTCGGGTTTTCAAGGCCTGGGATATCGTTCAGATAGTAGTGATCGAGTCGGTCGTAAGTCGGTTTGAACGCCGCTTTCAGCTCGGCAAAGTCCATAATCCAGCCCGTGTGGGGATCGACATCGCCAGTAATCTCCAGACGAACCATAAAGGAGTGGCCATGCAGACGACCGCACTTATGACCTTCCGGCACATGCGGCAGGTGGTGAGCGGCTTCGAAGGTAAAATCTTTAAACAGGGTGGTGGACATCATTGACTCTCAGAATGCGGAAAAAACCGGCGAATCTTACAGCAACGCGCCTTTTTTCGCATTAACTAAAACCGCCGTTTAGGCAGAGGGCAATGACATCGGGGATAATCTTCAGAAAAGTGTTTATCTTTCAAAGCATTAATTAACCTGTTTTGCCGATAGTAATGACAACTAAAACAGGTTAGTCCATTTGGTTATTTATTATTTCCAACCCTTATTTAGTTGTTATTATCGCCGCCGTTACCCTAATCCTCTGTTCTGTTTTTACGATGAAAAACAGCTTTGCTACTGGAACATAACGACGCATGACGACACAGGCCCCACCTTCCGCTTTGCTTCCGCTGAACCCGGAGCAACTGGCACGCCTGCAGGCGGCCACCACCGATCTTTCACCGACCCAGCTGGCCTGGGTTTCAGGCTATTTCTGGGGGATGTTGAATCAGCAGCCGGGCAGCGTGATGAGCGCCGCACCTGCCGCCGTTGAAGCGCCAGCGATTACCCTGATCTCCGCCTCACAAACCGGCAATGCACGCCGCGTGGCCGAACAGCTGCGCGACGATCTGCTGGCGGCGAAGCTGAACGTTAAACTGGTGAACGCGGGCGACTATAAATTCAAACAAATAGCCCAGGAAAAACTGCTGGTGGTGGTGACCTCCACGCAAGGGGAAGGTGAACCGCCGGAAGAAGCTGTCGCGCTGCACAAGTTCCTGTTCTCGAAAAAAGCGCCGAAGCTCAATGGCACCGCCTTTGCGGTGTTTGGCCTCGGTGATACCTCTTATGAATTCTTCTGCCAGTCAGGCAAAGATTTTGACAACAAGCTGGCTGAGCTTGGCGCGGAACGCTTACTGGACCGTGTCGACACCGACGTGGAGTACCAGGCCGCCGCCACCCAATGGCGCGAGCGCATCGTCGACGTGCTGAAAGCCCGTGCGCCGAAAGAGACACCCGCCCAGGCGGCTGCGACGGCCACCGGCATCGTCAACGATGTGCATACCAGCCCGTACACCAAGGAAGCGCCGCTGACCGCAACCCTGGCGGTGAACCAGAAGATAACCGGGCGTGATTCTGAAAAAGACGTGCGTCATATTGAAATCGATCTGGCGGATTCCGGGCTGCGGTATCAGCCGGGCGATGCCCTCGGCGTCTGGTATCAGAACGATCCGGCGCTGGTCAAAGAGCTGGTCGAACTGCTGTGGCTGAAGGGCGATGAGTCGGTGACCGTCAACGGTCAGACGCTGCCGCTTAGCGACGCGCTGCAATGGCACTTCGAGCTGACGGTGAATACCGCCAACATCGTTGAAAACTACGCCACCCTGACGCGCAGCGAATCGCTGCTGCCATTGGTGGGCGACAAGGCGAAGTTGCAGCATTACGCGGCGACCACCCCGATCGTCGACATGGTGCGCTTTTCCCCGGCTCAGTTAGACGCCGAAGCATTGACTGGGCTGCTGCGTCCCCTGACGCCGCGCCTGTATTCGATTGCATCGTCCCAAGCGGAAGTGGAAACCGAAGTCCACATCACCGTTGGCGCCGTGCGTTTTGATATCGAAGGCCGGGCCCGCACCGGGGGCGCATCCGGCTTCCTCGCCGACCGCGTGGAAGAAGACGGTGAAATCCGCGTCTTCATCGAACACAACGATAATTTCCGCCTGCCAGCCAACCCGGAGACCCCGGTTATCATGATTGGCCCAGGCACCGGTATTGCCCCCTTCCGTGCCTTCATGCAGCAGCGTGCGGCAGACGGCGCGACGGGCAAAAACTGGCTGTTCTTTGGCAACCCGCATTTCACCGATGACTTCCTGTATCAGGTGGAGTGGCAGCGCTATGTTAAAGAGGGCGTCCTGACCAATATCGACCTGGCCTGGTCCCGCGATCAAAAAGAAAAAGTCTACGTACAGGACAAGCTGCGCCAGCAGGGCGCGGAGCTGTGGCGCTGGATCAATGACGGTGCCCATATTTATGTCTGCGGCGACGCCAATCGCATGGCGAAAGACGTTGAGCAGGCATTGCTGGAAGTGATTGCCGAATTCGGTGCGATGGATACCGAAGCGGCGGACGACTATTTGAGTGAGCTGCGCGTTGAGCGCCGTTATCAGCGAGATGTCTACTAATGAGCGAAAAACATCCCGGCCCTTTAGTGGTCGAAGGCAAGCTGGCTGACGCCGAGCGCCTGAAAAAAGAGAGCAATTATCTGCGAGGCACCATCGCAGAAGATTTGCATGACGGTCTCACCGGCGGCTTCAACGGCGACAACTTCCTGCTGATCCGTTTTCACGGCATGTACCAGCAGGATGACCGCGATATTCGTGCTGAACGCGCCGAGCAGAAGCTCGAACCGCGCCACGCGATGATGCTGCGCTGTCGTCTGCCAGGGGGGATCATCACCACCAAACAGTGGCAGGCGATCGACGCGTTCGCGGAAAACAACACAATCTACGGCAGCATTCGTCTGACCAACCGCCAGACGTTCCAGTTTCACGGCATTCTGAAAAAGAACGTTAAACCGGCACACCAGATGCTGCACGAAGTCGGGCTCGATGCGTTGGCTACCGCCAATGACGTGAACCGGAACGTGCTCTGCACCTCGAACCCGATTGAGTCCGAGCTGCACGCTGAAGCGTACGAGTGGGCGAAAAAACTGTCTGAACATCTGCTGCCACGCACCCGCGCCTATGCGGAGATCTGGCACGATCAGGAAAAAGTCGCGACTACCGACGAAGAGCCGATCCTTGGCGAGACCTATCTGCCGCGTAAATTCAAAACCACGGTCGTGATCCCGCCGCAGAACGATGTCGATCTGCACGCCAATGACATGAACTTTGTCGCGGTGGCGGAGAACGGCAAGCTGGTGGGCTTCAACCTGCTGGTCGGCGGGGGTCTGTCTATCGATCATGGCAATAAAAAAACCTACGCCCGCACCGCCAGCGAGTTTGGGTTCCTGCCGCTGGAGCACACTCTGGCTGTGGCTGAAGCGGTCGTGACCACTCAGCGCGACTGGGGTAATCGTACCGACAGGAAAAACGCCAAAACCAAATACACCCTTGAGCGCGTCGGCGTGGACGTGTTTAAGGCGGAAGTGGAACGCCGCGCGGGCATGACCTTCGCGCCGGTTCGTCCGTATGAATTTACCGGCCGCGGCGACCGTATCGGCTGGGTGAAAGGCATCGACAATAAATGGCACCTGACGCTGTTTATCGAGAATGGCCGTATCCTGGATTATCCGGACAGACCGCTGAAAACGGGTCTGCTGGAAATTGCTAAGATCCATAAAGGTGATTTCCGCCTGACCGCCAACCAGAATCTGATCGTGGCGGGTGTGCCGGAAAGCGAGAAGGCGAAGATCGAGAAACTTGCGCAGGACCACGGCCTGATGAATGCCGTCAAGCCGCAGCGTGAAAACTCCATGGCCTGCGTGTCGTTCCCGACCTGTCCGCTGGCGATGGCGGAAGCCGAACGTTTCCTGCCATCGTTCGTCGACAAAGTGGAGGCGGTGATGGAACGTCACGGCGTGGGCGAGGAACATATCGTACTGCGCGTCACCGGCTGTCCGAACGGCTGTGGCCGTGCGCTGTTGGCCGAATTGGGTCTGGTGGGTAAAGCTCCGGGTCGCTATAACCTGCACCTTGGCGGCAACCGGATGGGGACGCGTATCCCGCGGATGTATCGCGAGAACATCACCGAATCGGAAATCCTCGACACCGTGGATGAACTGGTCGGCCGCTGGTCGAAAGAGCGCGAAGCCGATGAAGGCTTTGGTGATTTCACGGTACGTGCCGGGATAGTCCGTCCGGTGCTCGATCCGGCGCGAGATTTCTGGGAATAAGGTTTCACCGCCCGGTGGCGCTTCGCCTACCGGGCCTATAGGTTTTGTAGGCCGGACAAATGCAGTGCCGCCCGGCAAAACAGCCAAGTGAGGTATCTATGTCCATACTGGATCTGAATGCGCTTAATGCACTGCCGAAAGTCGAGCGGGTGCTCGCGCTGGCGGAAACCAACAGCCAACTGGAAAAACTCAGCGCGGAAGAACGCGTCGCCTGGGCGCTGGACAATCTGCCGGGTGATTACGTGCTGTCGTCCAGCTTTGGTATTCAGGCGGCGGTGAGCCTGCATCTGGTTAATCAGCTGCGCCCGGACATCCCGGTTATCCTCACCGATACCGGTTATCTGTTCCCGGAAACCTACCAGTTTATCGATGAGCTGACCGACAAGCTGAAGCTCAATCTGAAGATTTACCGTGCCGAACAGAGCCCCGCATGGCAGGAAGCGCGCTACGGTAAACTGTGGGAGCAGGGCGTTGAAGGCATTGAGAAATACAATGAAATCAACAAAGTTGAGCCGATGAACCGGGCGCTACAAGATCTGAATGCCCAGACCTGGTTTGCCGGTTTGCGCCGCGAACAGTCGGGCAGCCGCGCCAATTTGCCCGTGCTGGCTATCCAGCGCGGAGTCTTTAAAATCCTGCCGATCATCGACTGGGATAACCGCACGGTGTACCAGTATCTGCAACAACACGGCCTGAAATATCACCCGCTATGGGATCAGGGCTACCTGTCCGTCGGCGATGTCCACACTACCCGTAAATGGGAACCAGGAATGGCAGAAGAAGAAACCCGCTTTTTTGGGCTTAAGCGTGAGTGCGGTTTGCACGAAGGATAATAATTAAAATAAACGCCATGAATATGAAATAAATATTCATGGCGTTTATTTTCGGGCTTTGATATATATTTATAGTCAATTAATTTCTCCAGGTTATTTTATTTTGTTCTTTGCGGCGTGACCGCGATCGCCTTTATTATCTCTCAGTCTGTAATCCTTAATATATGTATGTTTACGGACTATGTAGGGTGAATGGGCAATTGCGCGTCGTATTTTATGTATTGGGGTAAAACGGCAGATAAGGCGTGTTCTTCAGGATCGGTTTATCATTTACTGCCCTGGCATCATTTAGATGTCGCTGCCTGCGGCTGGCAGATGGTGTTGCAAAATCGCTTCCATGCTGCTGATATATTCGCGGAAATTGGATTTTCACGAGAAGAAGGGGCCCGCTGGTTCGCTTGGTTTCTGGGCATTCACGATCTGGGTAAATTCTCCCGGGGCTTTCAGCAATTATATGCTCATGCCAGCCCGGACTTAGTGCTCCCAGTCAACGGTAAAATATACAGTGAGCGTCATGATTCATTAGGCTACTGGTTGTGGTGCGACTTCCTGCTTCCACGCTGGAGAGAAGACAATTCTTGCGCCTTGCCCGCCAGTAATAACAAAATCAATGATAAACGCACCCTTGATGTCTGGCTAAAAATAGTCACCGGCCATCATGGCAAACCGCCGACAGGCCAGGTAAAAGGCAATCTGGCTTTTACTCAGGAAGATAAAATTGCCGCTGAACGTTGGGTGGCAGAACTAGGGCATTTATTCGGTCTTAGTCATTTCCCGGAATGTTTCAGTGATAAAAGCTGGCGTAAAAAATTACAGCAACAAAGCTGGGCGTTGGCCGGATTAACCGTGCTTGCAGACTGGCTGGGATCAAACCCCCTGCACTTTCCCCTGGTCAGTACGGTTATGCCTACTGGTAAATACTGGCAGAGAGCATTGGAGCAGGCGCAGCAGGCTCTGTCGCTGCTACCTGATGCTTCACCAGTCCGCCCCTTCGATTCACCACACACGCTATTTCCCTTTATTGAACACTTCACCCCGTTGCAGCAAAAAGCGCTATCGGTGGACATCTCCGCGCCAGGCCCACAGCTGTTGGTGCTGGAAGACGTTACCGGCGCAGGCAAAACGGAGGCGGCGATGATTCTGGCGCATCGGCTGATGTCTGTGGGTAAAGGTGACAGTCTGTATGTCGGATTACCGACGATGGCGACCTCCAATGCGATGTTTACGCGCCTGGCGCACTCTTATCGCGCATTGTTTGAGCAAACGGCTCATCCCTCGCTGGTCCTGGCGCACGGCGCCAGACAGATGTCAGTGGCATTTAACCATTCCCTGTGGAGTGAGGATGTTGACGGGCAAAGTGATTACCAGCCGGGTGAAATCGCCGCGAGTAGCGCCTGCAACCGTTGGTTTGCCGATTCACGTAAAAAATCCCTGCTGGCCGAAGTCGGTGTCGGAACGCTGGATCAGGTTCTGATGGCCGCGATGCCCTTTAAACATCAGTCATTACGCCTGCTGGGGTTGTACGGCAAAATTCTGATTCTGGATGAAGTACACGCTTACGATGCCTATATGGTGCGTTTATTAGAAGGATTGCTCACCTTCCATGCGGCTCAAGGCGGGAGTGCGATCGTTCTGAGCGCGACCTTGCCATTATCGTTACGGCAAAAATTACTGAATGCCTTCCAGAAAGGCTGCGGTGCGGAACTTCCTGTACTCAACCCGGACGCGGGCTATCCCTGGTTTTCTCATTTAACGTCGCAGGGGGTGCAGGAAAGTTTTACCCCAACCCGTCAGGAGGTTACGAGAAGTGTGGCCGTCGACTGGCTGATGGAGACCCAACAGGCCCTCGAACTTATCGAGTCATCGGCGGGTGAAGGTCACTGCCTGTGCTGGATCCGTAATACGGTTGATGATGCAACCAACGTATATCGTCAGCTACGCCAGCGCAGCAATATCCCCCCTGAAAACCTGCTGCTGTTCCATAGCCGCTTTGCGTTTACCGACCGCATGGAAATTGAAAACCAGGCGCTGGAATGGTTTGGCAAAGAAAGTACGGTAGAGCAGCGAAGGGGCAAGGTGTTAATCGCCACCCAGGTTATCGAGCAGAGTCTTGATATTGACCTGGATGTCATGATCAGCGATCTCGCACCGATTGATTTACTCATTCAGCGTGCCGGGCGCTTGCAGCGCCATCAGCGCGGGCCACGACGGGCTCCCACTCTGCATATTCTTGCCCCCGACTGGCAACCAGATGCCAAACCTGGCTGGCTTGGTGAAACCCTGCGAGGGACAGGTGCTGTGTATGCCGACCATGCCTGCCTGTGGCGAACACAATCCGTATTACATGAAAAAGGGGTAATCCGGATGCCGGATGATGCCCGCGAACTAGTGGAAAGCGTCTATGAGGAGTGGATCCCAGCCCCGGATGGCTTACAGCGGATCAGCGACACGGTGTTCGGCTTGAAAGCCAGTGAAAAGGGAGCGGCGGCACAGATGTTGCTCGACCGCGATACAGGCTATGACCGCAACGCTAGCGATTTTTTGTGGAGCGATGAGGTGGAGCTCTCTACCCGGCTTAGCGAGAAAAACGTCGATCTCTATCTGGCGTGGCAGGATCTCTCGCCCTACGCCGCTGGGCCTGATTTTGCCTGGGAGAAAAGTCGTCTCTCCGTCCGCATACCTCTGTGGGAAAAAATTGCCGCAGAGGCACCGCACTTGCACGGGGATGAGCTGGAGCGTTTTCGTGAAAAAATTCGTAACCCAACCGCGCAGGTGTTGTTGCTGACGGGGGAGGAGGGATCCGCGTTCTACAGCCGCGTCTGGGGGTTGTCTAACCCAGATGATGATCCAAAGGGAAAATCTATGCAGGAGAATCTATGTTTTCCTTAATAAAAGACCCCTGGCTGCCCGTGCTGGATAGCAACGGGCAGCGCAGGAAAATTTCGCCACGGGAACTGGCGGATAACCAAATTATTGATCTGGCCTGGCCCAGACCGGATTTTCAGGGGGCGGGCTGGCAACTTCTTATTGGCATGCTGCAAACCGCGATGGCACCGGAAGATGAGGAAGAATGGGAGGAAGTTTGGGAGCAAGGACTGGACGCGCAAAAGTTACATCAGGCGCTGACGCGTATTGAACACGCTTTTCACTTTGGCCCGCAGAAACCCGCCTTTTTGCAGGATTTTTCGACGCTGAGCGTAGAGCCTTCCTCTGTTTCGGGGTTGTTGATTGATTCGCCGGGCGGCAATACCCTCAAACTGAATAAAGACCATTTCGTAAAACGCAGTTGCTATCAGCATTTTTGTCCTCATTGCACGGCGATGGCGCTGTTCACCGTGCAAACCAATTCTCCTGCGGGTGGGGCGGGTTTTCGAACCAGTATGCGGGGTGGTGGGCCAATGACCACGTTGCTGGAGCCTGCTGAAGAGAATGTGCCTTTATGGCGGAAACTTTGGCTTAACGTGATGCCATCCAGTGATAACTGGCAAGAGCAACACTTACCACTGATCTTTCCCTGGCTGGCTGAAACCCGCAGTAGCGAAACGGCAAAAAATATTACCACTCCCGAGAATGCGCATCCGTTGCAGGCATATTGGGGTATGCCGCGTCGCCTTGAAATTGATTTTGACCATCAGCAGAGCGGCTGTTGTGATTTATGCGGTGAGCATAGTGACAACTTACTCAGTCAAATTCGCAGTAAAAATTATGGTGTGCAATATGACGGCTGGCTGCATCCCTTTTCTCCGTATCGTCAGGGTCTAAAAGATGCCAGCGCACCATTGTTACCGCTAAAAGGGCAGCCTGGTGGCCTGGCTTATAAGGACTGGCTGGGGCTGGTTATCACGTCGGAAGATAAACTAAACCGCACGCTTCCAGCCCAGGTGGTTCGCCGTAATCCCCTTCCGCGGCAGACTCGTTTGTGGTGCTTTGGTTTTGATATGGATAATGCCAAATCTCGCTGCTGGTACGAGCATCATCTGCCTGTCTCGTCGCTCACTCAGGAAGGCGAACTGAAAGACCTTCTGCAATTGGCTGTTGAGCTGGCGCAAAACGCCCTGTCTCTGTTGAAACTGGCTTTAAAAGAAGCCTGGTTTGCCAGCCCGAAAGAGGCGAAAGGTGATTTTAGCGCCATTGATATCGCTTTCTGGCAGCAAACAGAGGCGGAATTTCGCACGCTCTGGCAGCAGCTGAGTCTCTACCCATCCAGCGCAATGCCTCAAGCGCGTGAGGCATTGCGCCACTGGCAAACCGCAATACGTGATTACCTTTTTACTGCCTTCGATGCACGGGCGTTCACCAATCCGGATGAAACCGCGGATTTATGTCGTGTCTTAGCCGCCCGCCTGGCATTGCATAAAAACATCAGTAAGCAAAAAAGCCATAAACAGTTACTGGCAATAATGTGCGATCGAGAGGAGACGGAACATGTCTGATATGGATACCAGCAGGCCCGTGATATTTATCGGGCAGGCTGCCGCCGGTGAATTAAGGCGTTGGTACAGCTATTTACAGGAACGCTATCACCATGATGGGGGAAATGGCAGAGCCTGGCGCGCGGAATTACGTCGCAGCGCTCAACCTTACGGGGCGTTAACGTCTGATGGTTTCCAGTCCCTGCTGAATGCCTTACACAGCAAATTGCATTTTGAGCAAAGCGACACGCTGGCGCTGGCTATATTCGCCAGCGTGGCGGCTCACGCCCGCAGAGATAATTCGCAAGCGTGTTTCGCCCGACAACTGGGGGAAGTGAATAAAAGCACGCCATACCTTTCCCGTTTGCGCTTTGACCGTTTACTGGCGGTTCGCACCCCGGCTGAACTCTGTAGTCAGCTAACGCGCGCAGTAAAGCTGCGTGGCGACGAAGGGGTCAACGTGGTGTCGCTGGCCGACGGGATTTTTCTGTGGATGCGTGAATGGCATGCGCGGGAACAATGTCTGCCCGCGCAAAGCGATCCTTTCAAGCGCATCAGTGTGCGCTGGGCCAGTGATTACCTTCAGGCAAAAGAAAAAGTTTCTGTTAAAAATTAAGGACAATAATGATGACTACATTTATTCAGCTACATCTGTTAACCGCCTATGCACCCGCCAATTTAAACCGTGATGATACCGGCCGTCCAAAGACGGCGATGATGGGGGGCGTCGAACGTCTACGAATTTCATCACAAAGCCTGAAGCGGGCCTGGCGCACCTCAGAAACATTCCAGTGTGCATTAAGTGAGTACATCGGCACCCGGACTCGCCGCTTTGGCCGGGAAATTTTTCAGGCACTGCGCAAGGGAGATGTTGCTGAAAAAAGCGCGTTGACCATCGCGGCAAAAATTGCGGAACAGTTCGGGAAATTAAAAGCCGATAAGAATGCAAAATCGCCGCTGGATAATCTGGATATTGAGCAGCTGGTGCACCTGAGCCCGGAAGAGCAGCGGAAAACAATGCAACTGGTTGAGGTGCTGATCGCCGAAAAACGTGAACCCAGAGATGACGAATTAAAACTGCTGCGCGCCGATGTTCAGAGTGTGGATATTGCCTTATTTGGCCGGATGCTGGCGTCTGCCCCTGGCTTTAACGTTGAGGCGGCGTGCCAGGTGGCTCACGCGTTAGGGGTGAGTGCGGTCACCGTCGAAGAGGATTTCTTCACCGCTGTGGACGACTTGAATCGTAAAGAAGAGGATGCAGGCTCGGTTCACATGGGGGAGCAGGGGTTTGCATCGGCACTGTTTTACAGCTACGTCTGCATAAACCGCGATCTGCTGCTGGATAATCTGAACCATGATGAAGCGCTGGTGGCGAAAACCGTTCGCGCGCTGACGGAAACCGCCCTGACCGTTTCGCCGACCGGTAAACAAAATAGTTTTGCTTCGCGGGCGTATGCCTCTTATGCCCTGGCCGAGCGCGGAACGCAGCAGCCTCGCGCGTTGTCGGTCGCCTTCTTTAATCCGGTACGGGGCGAAGATCAGCAGGCTCAGGCGATTGCCCGGATACAGCAGCAACAGCAGAAATTTGCCCGCGTGTATGGGCAAAAAAGCGATGAGCGCTGTTATGAAATGAACGTGGAATCAGGCGAAGGTTCGCTTCAGGCTCTGCTGGATTTTGTCAGCTAGTCAAGGAGTGACCATGTCCCGATATCTGGTTTTTCAGCTCTATGCCCCTTTAGCGTCATGGGGAGAAGCGGCGATTGGCGAAGTGCGTCATACGGCGGCGTTGCCCAGTCGTTCTGCCTTGCTTGGCCTGCTGGCTGCCGCGCTGGGGATAAAACGCGAAGATGAGTCGTGCCTGCAGACATTTAATCAGCATTATCGTTTCGCCATCCGACCCCTGTCGAACGATGAGCAATGGCTACGAGATTACCACACGGTCCAGGTGCCAAAAGAAAACCGCAAACGCCATTACTACACCCGACGAGATGAGCTGACGCAGGCTCCTGAAGAAGTGGGCACTATGATTACCTCTCGTGAGTATCGCTGTGATGCTTACTACCATATTGCTGTGCAGGAAACATCCGGGGCTCCTTTTAGTCTGGAGGCAGTGGCTCAGGCGTTGGTGTATCCGGTGTTTGCACTATATCTGGGGCGTAAAAGTTGCCCTCTTGCGTTACCGCTGGCGCCCGTCATTCTCAATGGCTCACTCGCGGCTGTATTCCGCCAGGCAGAGCAGGAAGAGTATGGGCTGTTATGCCCGGAGCTGAGCCTCATCACGCATGACCAAAAGTGGTGTGTATGGGAAGGGCAGCATGAGGGGGTGACTGAGGTGGCGACGGTGCAACGCAACGACCAGCCACTGAGCAAATTGCGTTGGCAGTTCACCACGCGACAACAGCATTCTGGCTACCTCAGGGAGGAAGAATAATGTTTTTCTCACGCGTCATGCTTGATCAAAACAAACTCACGCCTGCAATGTTACAGAAATGGCAGCAGACCCGCTCTTACGCCAGCCATCAGTGGCTATGGCAGCTTTTTCCCGAGCAGCAGGAACGGCGCTTTTTATTCCGGCATGAACCAACACCTTCAGGTGCCTGTTTTTATCTCCTTTCTGATATTGCTCCGCAGATTGACCACAACATGTTTAACGTTGAGACAAAACCATTCCAGCCGCAGCTTGTGGAAGGGATGACGTTGGCTTTTTCCTTACGGGCCAATCCGGTCATCACGCGCCAGGGTAAACGTAGTGACGTCATGATGGATGCGAAGTTTCAGGCAAGGCAAAAAGGACTCGAACCGACGGAATACGCAATCCAACAAGTCATGGCGGCAAAGGCATGGTTAAGTGCGCAGTCGGATAAGCATGGTTTTTCCGTTAATGAGCGTGACATTGAGGTGGTTAGCCATCAGCAGCAACGTTGTCAGCGTAAAGAGGGGGAACGACCAATATGTTTCACCAGCGTTGATTTCAGCGGGCTGCTTCGGGTGACCAATACAGAACTATTTTTAACCCTGCTACGTAAAGGCATAGGGAAGAGCAAAGGTCTGGGATGCGGGCTGATGCTGATCAGAAGGGGATAATGCGATGACCTACATACCGCTTTCCCCGATCCCCATCAAAGACAGGACGTCCATGATCTTCCTTCAGTATGGGCAGATCGACGTTATTGACGGGGCGTTTGTCCTGATCGATAAAACCGGTATCCGCACGCATATCCCGGTGGGATCGGTGGCGTGCATTATGCTCGAGCCGGGAACGCGGGTGTCACATGCAGCTGTTCGTCTGGCGGCGACGACCGGAACATTGCTGGTGTGGGTAGGCGAGGCGGGGGGCCGGGTTTATGCCAGCGGCCAGCCCGGTGGAGCGCGATCGGATCGCTTATTGTATCAGGCAAAGCTGGCTCTTGATGAAGATCTGCGCCTCAAGGTGGTACGTAAGATGTTTGAACTGCGTTTTGGTGAGCCAGCCCCGAGTCGGCGATCGGTTGAGCAATTACGTGGGATCGAAGGTGTCCGGGTTCGCCAGACCTATGCGTTGCTGGCAAAGCGATACGGCATCAAATGGCACGGGCGACGTTATGATCCCAAAGACTGGGAAAAGGGGGATACGGTTAATCAATGTATTAGCGCGGCAACCTCTTGTTTGTACGGGATAACCGAAGCGGCGGTGCTGGCGGCAGGGTATGCCCCTGCGATTGGTTTTGTGCATTCCGGTAAGCCTCTGTCGTTTGTCTACGATATTGCCGACATCGTGAAGTTCGACGGCGTTGTCCCTATGGCCTTTGAAATAGCGGCCAAGAAGCCTCACTCCCCTGATAAGGACGTCCGCCTTGCATGCCGGGATGTATTCCGCAGCCAGAAAACACTCGCGCGTTTAATCCCGTTGATTGAAGAAGTCTTAGCCGCGGGAGAAATTGCGTTGCCACAACCGTTTGAAGATGCGCAGCCTCCGGCCATTCCCGAACCAGTGTCTCTGGGCGATACGGGTCATCGGGGCGGAGGGTAATGAGTATGTTGGTCGTCGTTACTGAAAATGTCCCTCCGCGATTGCGCGGTCGGTTAGCGGTATGGTTGCTGGAAGTCCGTGCTGGCGTCTATGTCGGAGATGTTTCACGTAAAGTCCGAGAAATGATCTGGCAGCAAATTCAGGTCCTGGCGGATGACGGAAATGTTGTCATGGCCTGGGCGGTGAATAATGAGTCGGGATTTGATTTTCAAACTTGGGGGGTAAATCGAAGGATCCCGGTGGACCTTGATGGCTTGAGGTTGGTTTCGTTCCTGCCTGTTGAAAATCAATAAGTTATGGCTCTTTAAAAATCTGAAAGTTGTGGTGGATTTTATTGGTGCTAAAAACCTTATATAGATCAGTTATATAATTTAAGAGTGTTCCCCGCGCCAGCGGGGATAAACCGTGGTTTTGTGAAATCGTGGGTTCCTATCCCTGCGTGTTCCCCGCGCCAGCGGGGATAAACCGCTGCCTGGGGCGCGTGCAATCAGTGATACGTAGTGTTCCCCGCGCCAGCGGGGATAAACCGGTGATTATGGAATGCCAGAGGGGTATTTGGATGTGTTCCCCGCGCCAGCGGGGATAAACCGCCGATTTACATGTATGCAAATGATGCCCGTTCGTGTTCCCCGCGCCAGCGGGGATAAACCGTGCGCCCGGCGCGGATGCGTTCCTGTTCTTCTGTGTTCCCCGCGCCAGCGGGGATAAACCGAGCCTCAATATCACCACGCACTTCTTCAGTGAGTGTTCCCCGCGCCAGCGGGGATAAACCGGGGGGACCAGTGTCGCGAATATGTCGGTTGAGGTGTTCCCCGCGCCAGCGGGGATAAACCGACGGGCGATTACGTGCGTTCCGTCCTGCATATGTGTTCCCCGCGCCAGCGGGGATAAACCGGCAGTCGCAGAACGTAAGCCGAAGAAAACAGCGTGTTCCCCGCGCCAGCGGGGATAAACCGTCTTCGCGCAACGAGGCTCCGGCCTGGTAGGCGTGTTCCCCGCGCCAGCGGGGATAAACCGTCGTATGTGTCTGCGGTCAGCATGTAACGTCCGTGTTCCCCGCGCCAGCGGGGATAAACCGGTTTTTTGGGCCCTGCCCGCGAAATGAATAAAGTGTTCCCCGCGCCAGCGGGGATAAACCGGACTTTAGGATTGACCATGGCTACCACTTACAGTGTTCCCCGCGCTAGCGGGGATAAACCGTTCTGACCATCAAAGCACAGTGAATCAAAACCGTGTTCCCCGCGCCAGCGGGGATAAACCGGGCTACATCGTATGCGATGGGGTGCTGTGCAAGTGTTCCCCGCGCCAGCGGGGATAAACCGGCACCAGGTTGGCGGCGCTGAGTGAGTAATCAGGGTTCCCCGCCCCTGCGGGGATAAACCCCATTCACCTCCACCCGCGGACCAAAAAAAAGGCCGGTGATTTCTCACCAGCCCTTAACTTTATGCGGATTGCGGGACGTTATTTTCCCGCTTTCGCCAGTTCTTTCATCAGCGGCAGCATGATGTTCACCACGTCACGACCGCGATGTTCGATGCGGCCCGGCAGGGCTTTGTCGATGTATTGCAGGTTGTCGAGACGCACGTTATGCCAGCTGGTTCCATCCGGGAAAGAGCGCGTTTTGGCACGCTGCTGGAAACCGTCTTTTTTGCCCAGTGACCAGTTGGTGGCTTCGACGGACAGCACCGGAATACCCGCGTTATCAAACACCTCTGCATCGTTACAGCAGGCGGTGCCTTTCGGGTAATTGGCGTTCAGGCCCGGGTTGATGGCGGCCTGAATCCCATGACTGTGGGCAATCTTTAACGCCCGATCGCGGGTCAGTTTGCGCACCGAGGCGGGCGTCGATTTGCCGCTGTTAAAGTAGAGTTTGTCGCCGACCACCAGGTTATCGAGGTTGATAACCAGCAGCGTATTCTTTTTCTCTTCTGCGCTCATGCGCTTGAGCAGGTTATCTGCGCCCAATTTGCCTTCTTCTTCACCGCTGGTGGCAATAAAGCGAATGCTGTATTCGGTCGGGATATTCTTTAAGCGTTCTGCCAGTTCCAGCATCACGCCTACGCCCATCGCGTTGTCGTCGATGCCCTGCAGCGTCAGACCGCCGAGATTCTGTTCCACATCGCTATCGCTGTGCGGGGCGTAGGTATCGAGATGCGCCATGACGATAATTTGCTGGCTGGCTTTGCCTTCATGCGCCGCGATAACCGTGCTGCCGGTGACTTTATGCCAGTTCTGACGCTTGTCCTTGCTGGTATAAATGTAGCGACTGTTAAAAGTACGAATATCGCTTTCGTAGCCCATTTGCGCAAATTGCTGGCGAACGTAATCCGCCGACAGCATTTCAGCCGGGCTGCCGGTCATGCGGCCAGGAAAGTAGGTGGCGATATAACGTGCTTGCTGGTTGGCAATGGCTCCGGCGGGAACCGATGCGGCAAAAGACGAGGCCGTAAAACATGCACCCAACGCCAGAGGTAGCAGGCGACGGCACAAGGCGGAGAACATAACGTATCCTTACTTGAAAACTAACGGGTATCGGAATAATTGGCGATACAGTATGAAACTGTGACCGATTTAACACAATTTCATTTCTTCCTAAACCGGCGAAATATCACGCGTTAAGCACTTTTTAGCATTTGCATTTCTGCGCTGTTATTCCTTTGCGGAACTACTCATTCCATTTCGTAATTTCATTTGCTCATAGCCTCCCCCTATAGTCCCCCTATGCTGAATGTGAAAGAGTTGTAACCCCGTGGACTATTTGCCTGTTTTTGCCGCTGTGAAAGGCCGCCCGGTACTGGTTATCGGCGGTGGCGTCGTTGCCGCCAGAAAAATCGTGCTGTTATTACGCGCGGGGGCAAAGGTGCGCATTGTGGCCCAGCAGCTCTGTGCCGAACTGGCCGAACTCGCCGAACGGCAACTGATTGAGTGGCTGGCGACAGAGTTTGACGAAGCCCAGATTGACCCGGTGTTTCTGGTGATTGCCGCCACCGATGACAGCGAACTGAATCAGCGCATTTTCGCGGCGGCGGATACCCGTCAGCGTCTGGTCAACGTGGTGGATAACCAACCGCTGTGCTCATTTATCTTCCCGTCGATCGTCGATCGTTCTCCACTGATGGTGGCTATCTCCTCCAGCGGCACCGCCCCGGTGCTGGCACGCTTGCTGCGTGAAAAAATTGAAGCGTTATTGCCGACCCATCTCGGGCGGATGGCGGCCACAGCCAGCTACTGGCGGCATCATATTCAGACCCGTTTACGGACCATCGAAGAGCGTCGTCGCTTTTGGGAGCGAGTGTTTACCGGCCGTTTTGCCAGCCTGATGGGCGCGGGGAACGAGACCGCCGCACAGCAGGCGCTGGAAGATGAGCTGAATGCACCGCAGCGCCTGATGGGTGAAATCACGCTGGTAGGCGCCGGGCCGGGGGATGCCGGGCTTCTGACGCTGCGCGGGCTACAGGTCATCCAGCAGGCCGACGTGGTGTTTTACGATCATCTGGTGAGCGAGGGTGTGCGTGAACTGGTGCGCCGCGACGCGGAGATGATCTGTGTCGGTAAACGCGCGGGCACCCACAGCGTGCCGCAGCACGAAACCAATCGCCTGCTGGTGGAAGCCGCGCTGGCCGGGAAAAACGTGGTACGTCTGAAAGGCGGTGACCCGTTCATTTTTGGTCGCGGCGGTGAAGAGTTACAGGCCGCCGCCGAAGCGGGCGTGCCATTCCAGGTGGTGCCGGGTGTGACCGCAGCGGCGGGCGCGACGGCCTACGCGGGCATTCCGCTGACCCATCGGGATCACGCCCAGAGCGTGACCTTTGTTACCGGACATTACAAAGCCGACAGCACGCCGTTTGACTGGGCGCATCTGGCCCAGAGCGGGCAAACGCTGGCGATTTATATGGGCACCATGAAGGCCGCAGAAATCAGTCAGCAACTGATTGCTCATGGCCGCGACAGCCAAACGCCGGTGGCGGTGATCAGTCGCGGCACGCGCGCCGATCAGCAGGTGACCGTTGGCACATTACAACAACTCGAAAGCCTCGCGAAAGACGCCCCGATGCCAGCTCTGCTGGTGGTGGGGGAAGTGGTGCAACTGCATCACCAGCTCGCCTGGTTTCAACACAATCAACAGCAGGAGGGGTTTAACTCTTCTGTGGTGAATCTGGCTTAGCCCAGGCCTTATAAGGAACGGTTATGGACCATAAACGACTCACTCACCTGCGGCAGCTGGAGGCGGAAAGCATCCACATTATCCGCGAGGTGGCGGCAGAATTTTCCAATCCGGTGATGATGTACTCCATCGGCAAAGATTCCAGCGTGATGCTGCACCTGGCGCGTAAAGCGTTCTATCCTGGCACGCTGCCGTTCCCGCTGCTGCACGTGGATACCGGCTGGAAATTCCGCGAGATGTACGAGTTCCGTGACCGCACCGCGAAGGCCTACGGCTGCGAACTGCTGGTGCATAAAAACCCGGAAGGCGTGGCGATGGGGATTAACCCGTTCGTTCACGGCAGCGCCAAACATACCGACATCATGAAAACCGAAGGCCTGAAGCAGGCCCTGAACAAGTACGGTTTCGATGCGGCATTCGGCGGGGCACGACGTGATGAAGAGAAGTCGCGCGCCAAAGAGCGGATCTACTCCTTCCGCGACCGTTTCCACCGTTGGGATCCGAAAAACCAGCGTCCGGAACTGTGGCACAACTACAACGGCCAGATTAACAAAGGCGAAAGCATCCGCGTGTTCCCGCTCTCCAACTGGACCGAGCTGGATATCTGGCAGTACATCTATCTGGAAAATATTGAAATCGTGCCGCTGTATCTGGCTGCACCGCGCCCGGTACTGGAGCGCGACGGTATGCTGATGATGATCGACGACGATCGGATCAATCTGCAGCCTGGTGAAGTCATCAAGCAGCAGATGGTGCGCTTCCGTACCCTCGGCTGCTGGCCGCTGACCGGCGCGGTGGAATCGAACGCGCAGACGTTACCGGAAATTATTGAAGAGATGCTGGTGTCGACCACCAGTGAACGACAGGGCCGCGTGATTGACCGCGACCAGGCAGGCTCCATGGAGCTGAAGAAACGCCAGGGTTATTTCTAAGGAGCCGCCATGAACACAACGATTGCACAACAGATTGCCGATGAAGGCGGTGTGGAAGCGTACCTGCACGCTCAACAGCATAAAAGCCTGCTGCGTTTCCTGACCTGCGGCAGCGTGGATGACGGCAAAAGTACCCTGATTGGTCGCCTGTTGCACGATACTCGCCAGATTTATGAAGATCAGCTCTCTTCCCTGCACAATGACAGCAAACGTCACGGCACCCAGGGCGAGAAGCTTGACCTGGCACTGCTGGTGGATGGCCTACAGGCCGAACGCGAGCAGGGCATTACCATCGACGTGGCGTATCGCTATTTCTCCACCGAGAAGCGCAAATTTATTATTGCCGACACCCCGGGCCACGAGCAGTACACCCGCAATATGGCGACCGGGGCATCGACCTGTGATCTGGCGATACTGCTGATGGATGCGCGTAAAGGCGTGCTCGACCAGACCCGTCGCCACAGCTTTATCTCCACGCTGCTGGGTATCAAACACCTGGTGGTGGCGGTGAACAAAATGGACCTGGTGGCATACAGCGAAGAGACCTTCAACGAGATCCGCGATGCCTATCTGACTTTTGCCGGGCAACTGCCGGGCGAACTGGATATCCGCTTCGTGCCATTGTCGGCGCTGGAAGGGGATAACGTCGCCAGCCAGAGCGATAAAATGCCGTGGTACAGCGGCCCGACGCTGCTCGAAGTGCTGGAAACCGTGGAGATCAAACGGGTGGTCGAAAGCCAGCCGCTGCGCTTCCCGGTGCAGTACGTCAACCGTCCAAACCTCGATTTCCGTGGCTATGCGGGCACGCTGGCCTCCGGCACCGTGAAAGTGGGCCAGCGCCTGAAAGTGCTGCCGTCCGGTGTGGAATCCGCCGTGGCGCGCATCGTCACGTTTGACGGTGACCTACAGGAAGCCGCCGCCGGGGAAGCCATTACCCTGGTGCTGAAAGATGAGATTGATATCAGTCGTGGTGATCTGCTGGTCGATGTGAGCGCAACGCTGCCTGCGGTGCAACGTGCCAGCGTGGACGTGGTATGGATGGCGGAGCAGCCTGTCCAGCCGGGGCAAAGCTATGAAATTAAAATCGCGGGTAAGAAAACCCGGGCACGCGTGGACGCGATTCAGTATCAGGTGGACATTAACAACCTGACGCAGCGGGAAGTGACCAGCCTGCCGCTAAACGGCATCGGACTGGTGGAGTTGACCTTTGATGAACCGCTGGTGCTCGACAAATATCAGCATAACCCGGTCACCGGGGGGCTTATCTTTATCGACCGTTTAACCAACGTCACGGTCGGGGCAGGGATGGTTCGCGAGCCGCAGCAGGACGCCATTACCGCCGTTAACGGTGACTTCAGCGCATTTGAACTGGAGCTTAATGCCCTGGTTCGCAAGCACTTCCCGCACTGGGGCGCTCGTGACCTGCTGGGAGGCAAGTGATGGCCCAGCATGACGAAAACGTCGTCTGGCACGCGCATCCAGTGACCCAACAACAGCGCGAACAACTTCACGGTCACCGTGGGGTTGTGCTGTGGTTTACCGGGCTTTCGGGCTCGGGAAAATCCACGGTAGCGGGGGCGCTGGAGGAAGCGCTGCATCGCCTGGGCGTCAGCACCTATCTGCTGGATGGGGACAATGTGCGCCACGGGCTGTGCAGCGATTTAGGCTTTAGCGACGATCACCGCAAAGAGAACATCCGTCGGGTCGGGGAAGTGGCAAAGCTGATGGTTGATGCGGGGCTGGTAGTACTGACGGCGTTCATTTCACCTCATCGCGCTGAACGCCAGATGGTACGCGATCGCGTGGGTGCCGAGCGTTTCGTGGAAGTGTTCGTCGACACGCCGCTGGCAGTGTGCGAAACGCGCGATCCGAAAGGGTTATACAAGAAAGCGCGCGCCGGAGAACTGCGTAATTTCACCGGAATTGACGCGGTGTACGAAGCTCCGGAAAAGGCAGAAATTCACCTCGATGGTGAACAATTGGTAACAAATTTGGTTAACCAATTATTAGACCTGCTGAGACAGGGCGATATTATCAGATCCTGAGACCGGGCCGGTTTTCCGGCTTGTCAGGAAACAGGATTTGATATGCGCCATACCCAGAACATCACGATTACTCGCACAGAGCCCATGAGTACCGATACCGAAGAGACCACCTGGTCTCTGCCCGGTGCGGTCGTGGGTTTTGTCGCGTGGCTGTTAGCGCTGGGTATTCCCTTCCTGCTTTACGGCAGCAACACGCTGTTCTTCTTTCTCTATACCTGGCCCTTCTTTCTGGCACTGCTGCCCGTTTCGGTGGTGATTGGCATTGCGCTGCATTCACTGATGAACGGCAAACTCCTCTACAGTATTGTGGTGACGCTGATAGCGGTTGGGGCGCTCTTTGGCCTGCTGTTTCTGTGGCTGTTGGGCTAACCGTCTACGGATGTATATTCGTTTCTATCGAGACCTACGACTCGACGGGCAAAATGTGGTACATTCCCCGCGATACGCGGCATCGTCCGCAGGCCGGGGTAGAGCACTCCGGCACGATATGGGATGATGATGCCGTTTTTCAGGGGGCTGGATGGGTAAATTAACACTGCTATTGCTGGCCTTGCTGGTCTGGCTACAGTACTCGCTGTGGTTCGGCAAGAATGGTCTCCATGACTACAGTCGCGTCAATGAAGACGTGGCGGCCCAGCAGGCAACGAATGCCAAACTTAAAGCGCGCAACGATCAGCTTTTCGCCGAAATTGACGACCTTAACGGCGGCCAGGAAGCTATCGAAGAACGTGCTCGCAACGAACTCAGCATGACTCGCCCAGGCGAAACCTTCTACCGTCTGGTGCCGGATGCGTCTAAACGCAATCAGGCTCAGAGTTCGGGGCAGAACAATCGATAAACACAAGCCAGGATAACCGCATGGCAACCACTTTTCCGGGCGTTTGTGCCGTGGTGCCGGCAGCCGGTTTTGGCCGCCGTATGCAAACGGAATGCCCGAAGCAATATCTCTCAATCGGTAACAAAACGATTCTCGAACACGCGGTCGCCGCTCTGCTGGCGCACCCGCGGGTTGAACGCGTCATTATCGCTATCAGCGACGGTGACGTGCGTTTTCAGCAGCTCCCGCTCGCCAATCATCCGCAGGTCACCGTCGTTGAAGGTGGTGCCGAACGCGCCGATTCCGTCCTGGCCGGGTTGCGGGCTGCGGGTGATGCGCCATGGGTGCTGGTCCACGATGCCGCGCGTCCGTGCCTGCATCAGGACGATTTGGCGAACTTACTGGCGCTGAGCGACACCAGCCGCGTCGGCGGGATCCTCGCCGCCCCGGTGCGGGATACCATGAAACGTGCCGAGCCCGGTAAAGAGGCGATCGCCCATACCGTCGACCGAACTGACCTATGGCACGCCTTAACGCCGCAGTTTTTCCCCCGAGAACTCCTTTTTGACTGCCTCACGCGAGCGCTCAATGAAGGTGCGACCATCACCGATGAGGCCTCGGCGCTGGAATATTGTGGCTTCCACCCACAGCTGGTCCCCGGCCGGGCTGATAATATTAAAGTGACCCGCCCGGAAGACCTGGCGCTGGCAGAATTTTACCTTTCCCGTTGCGGACTTCAGGAGCAGGCATAATGCGAATTGGACACGGTTTTGACGTACACGCCTTCGGTGGCGAGGGCCCGATTATCATTGGTGGCGTGCGCGTGCCATACGAAAAAGGCCTGCTGGCCCATTCCGATGGCGACGTGGCGCTGCACGCGCTGACCGATGCGCTGCTCGGCGCGGCGGCGTTAGGCGATATCGGCAAGCTGTTCCCGGATACCGACCCGGCCTTCAAGGGCGCGGACAGCCGCGAACTGCTGCGTGAAGCCTGGCGTCGTATTCAAGCCAAAGGCTACACGCTCGGTAATGTCGACGTTACCATCATCGCCCAGGCACCAAAAATGCTGCCGCACATCCCACAGATGCGCGTGTTTATTGCCGAAGATTTAGGTTGCCACATGGATGACGTCAACGTGAAGGCGACCACCACCGAGAAGCTTGGCTTTACCGGACGCGGCGAAGGCATCGCCTGCGAAGCGGTGGCTCTGCTGCACAAGGTGCACCCATGATTGGTTTTGATGAGCTGACCTACCTGCACGGTAAGCCGCAGGGGCAGGGGCTGCTGAAGGCCAACCCGGAAGACTTTCTGGTGGTCGAAGATTTAGGCTTTGCGCCGGACGGTGAGGGCGAGCATCTGCTGGTGCGGATCCTCAAAAACGGCTGTAACACCCGTTTTGTGGCCGATGCGTTGGCGAAATTCCTTAAAGTACATGCCCGTGAAGTGAGCTTTGCCGGGCAGAAAGACAAACATGCGGTTACCGAACAGTGGCTGTGCGTCCGTCTGCCAGGCAAAGAGATGCCGGATTTAAGCAAGTTTGAACTGGAAGGCTGTCAGGTCCTGGAATATGCCCGCCACAAGCGCAAGCTGCGCCTCGGGGCGCTGAAAGGCAACGCGTTTACGCTGGTGCTGCGAGAAGTCAGCAACCGCGAAGACGTGGAAACGCGCTTACACGCGATTAGCGACCAGGGCGTGCCGAACTATTTCGGCGCACAGCGGTTTGGCATTGGTGGCAGCAACTTGCAGGGCGCGCTGCGCTGGGCACAGAGCGATGCGCCGGTACGCGATCGTAATAAACGCAGTTTTTGGTTGTCGGCAGCCCGCAGTGCGTTGTTTAATCAGTTGGTCAGCGAGCGTTTAAAAAAACCGGACTTTAATCAAGTTGTTGACGGCGATGCGCTACAATTAGCGGGACGCGGGAGCTGGTTTGTGGCAACGGATGAAGAAATGCCCGAACTTCAGTCCCGGGTTGATAATCGCGAGCTGATGATTACCGCCTCGCTGCCCGGCAGCGGTGAGTGGGGCACGCAGCGTGCGGCACTGGAATTTGAGCAACACACGCTGGCGGAAGAATCGCTGTTGCAGTCGTTATTGCTGCGCGAAAAAGTCGATGCAGCGCGGCGAGCCATGCTGCTCTACCCGCAACAGCTGAGCTGGAACTGGTGGGATGACGTTACCGTTGAGGTGCGTTTCTGGCTGCCGGCAGGCAGTTTTGCCACCAGTGTGGTAAGGGAACTTATCAACACAACAGGTGATTATGCGAATATTGCTGAGTAACGATGATGGGATCCATGCGCCGGGGATCCAGACCCTGGCGAAGGCCTTGCGCGAGTTCGCCGAGGTTCAGGTTGTTGCACCCGATCGTAACCGCAGTGGGGCGTCTAATTCGCTGACCCTGGAATCCTCTCTTCGTACCTTCACTTTCGACAACGGTGATATCGCCGTGCAGATGGGCACCCCAACGGACTGCGTGTTTCTTGGGGTCAATACCCTGATGCGTCCGCGTCCGGATGTGGTGGTTTCCGGGATCAACGCCGGGCCCAATCTGGGCGATGACGTTATCTATTCCGGTACGGTGGCGGCAGCGATGGAAGGCCGACACCTCGGTTTTCCGGCGCTGGCCGTTTCGCTGAACGGATATACCCATTACGACACGGCGGCGGCGGTGACCTGTTCCATCCTGCGTGCATTAGCGCGTGAACCACTGCGCACTGGGCGTATTCTTAATATCAACGTCCCAGACCTGCCGCTGTCAGAAATCAAAGGCATTCGCGTGACCCGCTGCGGTAGCCGCCATCCGGCGGATAAAGTGATCCCTCAGCAGGATCCGCGCGGTAACACGCTCTACTGGATAGGGCCGCCGGGCGAAAAATGTGATGCCGGGCCGGACACCGATTTTGCGGCCGTCGACGAAGGCTACGTTTCCGTCACGCCTCTGCACGTTGATTTGACCGCTCACAGCGCCCAGGAGGTCGTCTCCGGCTGGCTGGAACGTGTGGGAGTTGATGTGCAATGGTAAGCAAACGCGTACAAAGTCTTCTCAATCAGCTGCGTAATCAGGGGATTATGGACGAGCGTGTACTCGATGCCATTGCCCATGTGCCACGCGAAAAATTTATTGATGAAGCCTTTGAACACAAAGCGTGGGAAAACGTCGCGCTGCCAATCGGTCAGGGACAAACCATCTCGCAGCCTTATATGGTGGCGCGAATGACCGAACTGCTTGAACTGACCCCGGAATCACGGGTGCTGGAAATTGGCACTGGCTCGGGCTACCAGACGGCGATTCTGGCGCATCTGGTGCACCATGTGTGCTCCGTTGAGCGGATTAAAAGTCTGCAATGGCACGCCCGGCGTCGTCTCAAGCAGCTTGATTTACATAATGTTTCAACTCGCCACGGCGATGGATGGCAGGGATGGCACGCCAGAGCGCCATTTGATGCCATTATTGTCACCGCGGCGCCGCTGGAAATTCCGGCCGCGTTGATGTCGCAGCTGGATGAGGGCGGCATTCTCGTTTTACCCGTCGGAGAGGAACATCAGGTTCTTAAACGTGTTGTACGACGGGGTGACGAATTTATCATCGATACCGTGGAAGCGGTTCGCTTTGTGCCATTAGTGAAAGGCGAGCTGGCGTAATACAGGAGTTTTCTTGTTTCTTTCGATACGCATTTTGGCGTAGGGTGAGCGCACTTTTTTTGTGTGATCACCGTCACTTTTTACGATTTATACGACACTGATAGTTAACACATTCCTGGGGGATAAATGAGCACGGGAAGCCCAAAATTCACCGTTAGTCGCATTGCGGCTTTATCACTGGTTTCACTTTGGCTGGCAGGATGTACCTCGTCCAACAATGCGCCTGCTCCGGTCAGTTCTGTGGGCGGCTCTTCGTCCAGCACCGACTCCGGAATGTTGATTACGCCGCCATCAAATATGGGCACCGCGCCGCAGTCGCAGCCGGTACAAACCGCGCCAGCTCAGCCGCAGATCCAGTCTGCTCAGCCACAGGTCCAGGCCACGCAGCCGGTTGCGACCGCACAGCCAACCGCCGCCGAGCCAACCGTTCAGATAGTGAATGGTCATGCGGTCTATAACCGTAAATACGGTGATATTCCAAAAGGCAGCTATGCGGGCGGCAGCACCTATACCGTCAAGCGCGGCGATACCCTGTTCTATATTGCCTGGGTTACCGGCAACGATTTCCGCGATCTGGCGCAGCGCAACAACGTAGCCGCACCTTACGCGCTGAACGTGGGTCAGGTGCTGCAAGTGGGCAACGCTTCAGGCCAGCCGATCACCGGAAATAACGCCGTAGCACAGGCTAGCGAGCAGGCCAGCACCGCCTCGAGCGGATTAGTCTCAAAACCTGCACAAAATTCCTCCGCAGTGGTTGCGTCGCAACCAACAATTACGTATTCTGAGGATTCAGGTGAACAAAGTGCTAACAAAATGTTGCCTAACAATCAGCCTGCGACTACGGTCACAGCGCCTGTTACGGCCCCAGCTGTCAGCACAACCCAACCGACTGCAAGCAGTACGTCTACCAGTTCGCCGATCTCTTCCTGGCGCTGGCCGACTGACGGCAAAATCATCGAAAACTTTAGTGGCGGCGACGGCGGCAACAAAGGTATCGATATTGCAGGCAGTAAAGGACAGGCTATCGTCGCGACCGCAGATGGACGCGTCGTCTATGCCGGTAACGCACTGCGCGGTTACGGTAATCTTATTATCATCAAACACAACGATGATTACCTGAGCGCCTACGCCCATAACGATACGATGCTGGTCCGGGAACAACAAGAAGTGAAGGCGGGGCAGAAGATAGCTACCATGGGTAGCACCGGAACCAGTTCAACACGCTTGCATTTTGAAATTCGTTACAAGGGGAAATCCGTCAACCCGCTGCAGTATTTGCCGCAGCGATAATTTGGCGAAACAACCGTGAGGTGTGTTTCGTCCAGGGATCACGGGTAGGAGCCACCTTATGAGTCAGAATACGCTGAAAGTTCATGATCTAAATGAAGACGCGGAATTTGATGAGAATGGAGCAGAGGTTTTCGACGAGAAAACCTTAGTAGAAGAGGAACCCAGTGATAACGATCTTGCTGAGGAAGAACTGTTATCTCAGGGCGCCACACAGCGTGTGCTGGATGCGACTCAGCTTTACCTTGGGGAGATTGGTTATTCCCCACTGCTAACGGCCGAAGAAGAAGTTTATTTCGCACGACGTGCGTTGCGTGGTGACGTTGCTTCCCGCCGCCGGATGATTGAAAGTAACCTGCGTCTGGTGGTGAAAATTGCTCGTCGGTACAGCAATCGTGGTCTGGCTCTGCTGGACCTGATTGAAGAGGGCAATCTGGGGCTGATTCGCGCGGTCGAGAAATTCGACCCGGAACGCGGATTCCGTTTCTCGACTTATGCTACCTGGTGGATTCGTCAGACTATCGAACGGGCAATTATGAACCAAACCCGTACGATTCGCCTGCCAATCCACATTGTCAAAGAGCTCAACGTTTATCTGCGTACCGCACGTGAGTTATCCCACAAGCTGGATCACGAGCCGAGTGCAGAAGAGATTGCTGAGCAGCTGGACAAACCGGTTGATGATGTAAGCCGTATGCTTCGTCTCAACGAGCGCATTACCTCAGTCGACACCCCGCTGGGTGGCGATTCTGAAAAAGCGCTGCTGGACATCCTGGCCGATGAAAAAGACAACGGCCCGGAAGATACCACGCAGGACGATGATATGAAGCAAAGCATCGTCAAATGGCTGTTCGAACTGAACGCCAAACAGCGTGAAGTGCTGGCACGTCGTTTCGGTTTACTGGGGTATGAAGCTGCAACGCTGGAAGATGTTGGCCGTGAAATTGGCCTGACTCGTGAACGCGTTCGTCAGATTCAGGTTGAAGGTCTGCGTCGCCTGCGTGAAATACTGCAGGGTCAAGGACTGAGTATCGAAGCGCTGTTCCGCGAATAATTTCCGCGAGTAAAATAGTTTCCCATCAGAAAGGCCTGTCATTGCGACAGGCCTTTTTCTTTTGTGTCTTCAGACAACTATGCCTGCGTGGTTTCGTGCAGGTGACGCCACTGAATGTTATCTCCCGCCAACTGAAAGATAACCGTCGACCAACGCAATGAGGCCGGTTGCTGAGGCAGGTTTTGTCTTTCGCAATAACGCAGCGCGGCACCGCCTGGCCACTCAGCCAGCAGCGCAATATTGTCGACCGTAATCTTCAATCCGCCACGCGTCCCGCCCTGGGCGCGAAAGAACTGACACAGTGCGGCATGATCGAGACTGACCCCGCCGGGGGTGACCATCGTGAAGTCGGGGCTAAAACGGGCCAGCAGGGCATCGATATTACCCTCGCCGCGGCCCAGCCAGTTTTCGATAGCGATATGGGCGTCAATGATTTCGGTCGTCCAGCGATTCATGGTTTTTCCTTTTGCAGGTTAAAAATAACGGTTTGATTATCGAGCCGTAGCGCACTGAATAACGGCAGCAGGGTAATGGCGGCGGCGACAATAAAGGTCCATCGCCAGGCGTCCACTGACGGAAGTACAGCCTGTAACGCACTCAATAGCCCGGACAGCAGGGTCGCACCCAGCAAGAAACTCATCTGCCGATTGATATTCCACAGCGCGCTGGCATCCGGCATATCGTGCCGGGTGATATTCAGAAAGGCACTGCTTTGCGCGGTGCTGCTGCACAGGCTGCCGCCTGCACCCATCAAGGCAAAAATAGCGATCAGCATGGCGTGTGGCGTAGCGGGTGTAACGACGGTCAGACAGAATATCCCCATCGCCTGCAGCACGCCGCCGACCATAATCAGCGATCGCGGCCCGAGGCGGTTGAAGTATTTTCCGGTAAAGGAGATCGCCAGAAACGATGCTATTGACCACGGTAGCATCAACCCGCCTGCTGCGGCAGGCGTCATATGGGCGACGGTCTGCAAATAAAACATGCCGATGATGCTGACCCCGATAAACATGCCCGGCACACATAGATAGACCCCCATCGCAAAGCGTAACAACGGATCGCGCAGTAACGAGAGATGCAGAAAGCGGCCTGATTGCGCCGGAGCCGGTTCGTCTTTCAACCACAACCAGGCGAGCACCAGCGTCACCATTGCCACGGGCAGCGTCGCGAAGAATATCCAGCGCCAGCTGAGCGACTGCACCAGCATCCCGCCCACCGCCGGGGAAAATGCCGGGGCCAGCAGCGCCACGAGCATCACGGCGGCAGAAATTTTGGCCCGCTCATGAGGCTTAAACTGCTGCCAGGTCAGCGCCTGGCCGACAGGAATCAACAGACCTCCGCCCAAGCCCTGAACCACTCGCCAGGCTATCAACCCGGGGAGCGACTGCGAAAAGCCCGCCGCCGTTGCGGCAAAGGCGAAAATGACCAGTGACAAAATGAATAACCGGCGAGCGCCGAGCGCCCGGGTCAGCCTGGCGCTGAATGGGATAACCAGCGTAAGCCCGACGATGTAGCCATTGCTGACCCATGCCAGCGCCGATGCTGAGGTGTGTAAGGTTATCGCCATCGCCGGGAAGGCGACGCTGGCAATAAACATGTTGATGAGGTCGAGAAAAAAGCCCAGCAGGTACACTGTGGCTACTTTGTTGCGATACGTCATTCGAGATCCTCCAGAAGGAGCGCTACTGTATCTTCCGCCAACAGGCGGATAAACGACGTAAATAGCGATACACTGTCAAAATAATTTTGACAGTCCTGCAGGTTTTTATGCTCAATTTACAACGCGTCACGCTGTTTGCTGCGGTGGTCGATACCGGAAGTTTTACCGCTGCCGCCGCCGCGCTGGGGCTGACCAAAGCGGTGGTCAGCTTCAATGTTCGCCAACTGGAAAACGAGCTTGGCGTTACACTTCTTTTACGCTCAACCCGGCGTCTGACGCTCACGGAGGCGGGGAGCGTCTTTTATCAGCGTGGCGTTGAGCTGCTGAAAGCAGCGGAAAACTTGCAGGACGATGTCCGGGGCAGCCATCTGGGATTAAGCGGGGAATTACGCATCACCAGCACCCCGGAATATGGTGCGCGGGTGGTTATCCCGGTGCTGGCGAAGTTCAGCCAGTTGCATCCGGCTCTGCGGGTGCGTCACGTGGCGTCGTCCTATCATGCTGATTTAATATCAGAGCGTTTTGATGTCGCAATTCGCCTGGGCGCCCTGGCAGATTCGCGTTATCACGCGGCATTGATTTCCCGATTTGCGATAGTGCCCGTCGCGGCCCCGGCGTGGCTGGCGAAGCATCCGCAGGGTTCTCTGGAGGCGCTTGCACAGGCTGACTGGATTATTCATGAGCGTTTACAGAATGCACTTTCATGGCCGCTGACGGATGCCCAGGGTGAAAATGTGTCGCTGGAAATAACAAAGAGTGCCCGACTCTCAGCCGACAGTGCCCAGGCATTGCTGGCGTTTGCGCTTGCCGGATGCGGCGTGGCGTTGTTGCCGGAATGGCTGGTGGAAACAGAGCTGGCGGAAAAGCGACTGGTGCAGGTGTTGCCGGAGTATCGTTTTCCCCTGCAGGGAATTTATGCGGTCTACCCGGATGCCCGCCATGTCTCGGCGAAAGTGCGTGCCTTTATAGATTTTCTGCGCCAAAGCGTGGGGGAATAAAAAAGCCGAAAGCATTACGCTTTCGGCTGTTGTTCCAGCGAGGAGTTACACCAGGCTTTTCAGACGATAAATCCACTCCAGCGCCTGACGTGGGCTCAGGGAATCCGGATCAAGATTTTCCAGTGCTTCAACGGCCGGAGAGGTGTCTTCCGGGGCTGACAGCAGCGACATCTGCGTCCCATCCACCTGCGTGGCTCCCGCGCTCGGCGACAGGCTTTCCAGCTCGCGCAGTTTCTGGCGCGCGCGCTTGATAACGTCTTTCGGCACACCCGCGAGGGCGGCAACGGCCAGGCCATAACTTTTGCTGGCTGCGCCGTCCTGCACGCTGTGCATAAAGGCGATGGTGTCGCCATGCTCCAGGGCATCGAGATGGACGTTGGCCACGCCTTCCATTTTTTCCGGCAACTGGGTTAGCTCGAAATAGTGGGTAGCAAACAGCGTCAGGGCTTTGATGCGATTCGCCAGACTTTCGGCACAGGCCCATGCCAGCGACAGCCCGTCGTAGGTTGAGGTGCCGCGACCAATTTCATCCATCAATACCAGGCTTTGCTCGGTGGCGTTGTGCAGGATGTTAGCGGTTTCTGTCATCTCGACCATAAAGGTTGAGCGGCCGCTGGCCAAATCATCCGCCGCGCCGACGCGAGTGAAGATTCGGTCGATAGGACCTATCTCGACTTTTTGCGCCGGAACATAGCTCCCGATATAAGCCAGCAACGCAATCAGCGCGGTCTGGCGCATATAGGTACTTTTACCGCCCATGTTCGGCCCGGTGATGATCAGCATCCGACGCTGTGGCGTCAGATTCAGTGGGTTGGCGATAAACGGCTCATTCAGCACCTGCTCAACCACCGGATGACGGCCTTCCGTAATTCGAATTCCAGGTTTATCGCTGAAGGTCGGGCAGCTGTAGTTCAGCGTGTACGCACGTTCCGCCAGGTTTACCAGCACATCCAGTTCAGCCAACGCGGCAGCGCTTTGTTGCAGGTCTGCCAGGTGTGGCATCAGCATATCGAACAGCTCGTCATACAGCTGTTTTTCCAGCGCCAGCGCTTTACCTTTCGATGTCAGAACCTTGTCTTCGTACTCTTTCAGTTCCGGGATGATGTAACGCTCGGCGTTTTTCAGCGTCTGGCGGCGAACGTAGTGGATCGGTGCCATATGGCTCTGACCGCGGCTGATCTGGATGTAGTAGCCATGCACAGCGTTGTAACCGACTTTCAGCGTATCCAGCCCCAGACGTTCACGTTCGCGAATTTCCAGACGATCGAGATAGTCCGTTGCGCCATCGGCTAACGCCCGCCACTCGTCGAGCTCTGGGTTATAACCCGGAGCAATTACCCCGCCGTCGCGTACCAGTACCGGTGGCGCTTCAACAACGGCGCGTTCGAGCAGTTCACGAAGCTCGGTGAATTCGCCCATTGTTTCGCGAAGCTTCTGTACCGGCGCGCTGTCGACGCTGACCAGCTGTTCCCGTAACGCAGGTAACTGTTGGAAAGCATGGCGCATTCGGGCCAGGTCACGCGGACGCGCGGTACGCAATGCCAGGCGGGCGAGGATACGTTCCAGATCGCCTACCTGCCGCAGCACCGGCTGGAGTTCATCACAGCGGTCCTGCAATGCGCCGATCGTTTGCTGGCGTTCGGTCAGGATTTTGGTATCGCGTACCGGCATGTGCAGCCAGCGCTTGAGCATACGGCTGCCCATCGGCGTAACGGTGCGATCCAGCACTGCGGCCAGGGTGTTTTCGACACCGCCTGCCAGGTTTTGCGTAATCTCCAGGTTACGGCGGGTCGCTGCATCCATGATGATGCTGTCCTGCTGGCGTTCCATGGTGATGGAACGAATATGCGGCAGGGAAGTGCGCTGGGTGTCTTTTACGTACTGCAACAGGCAGCCCGCAGCACACAGCCCACGTGGGGCATTTTCAACACCAAAACCGACCAGATCGCGGGTGCCAAACTGAAGATTCAGCTGCTGGCGTGCGGTATCAATCTCGAACTCCCACAGCGGGCGACGGCGCAGGCCGCGACGGCCTTCAATCAGCGCCGTTTCGGCAAAATCTTCGGCATAGAGCAATTCAGCCGGATTGGTGCGTTGCAGCTCGGCGGCCATGGTTTCACGGTCCGCCGGTTCGCTCAGGCGAAAACGTCCGGAGCTGATATCCAGAGTGGCAAAACCGTAGCCTTTGCTGTCCTGCCAGATGGCCGCCAGCAGGTTATCCTGGCGCTCCTGCAAAAGCGCTTCATCGCTGATGGTACCAGGGGTCACAATGCGCACGACCTTACGCTCGACCGGCCCTTTGCTGGTCGCCGGGTCACCGACCTGCTCGCAAATGGCTGCCGATTCACCCAGATTAACCAGCTTAGCGAGGTAGTTTTCGACCGCGTGATGCGGCACGCCTGCCATCGGGATTGGCTCACCCGCTGATGCGCCGCGTTTGGTCAACGAAATATCGAGCAGTTGCGACGCACGCTTGGCATCGTCATAAAACAGCTCGTAAAAGTCACCCATACGGTAAAACAGCAGGATGTCCGGATGCTGGGCTTTCAGCTTCAGGTACTGCTGCATCATTGGCGTGTGAGCGTCGAAATTCTCAAGTGTGGTCATGGAGTTATGATGTCCATTTCGTTGAAAAACAAGTGTATTCAGGCGCTTTTCATGCGCGTTCATTTCAGACATTGTCGCATGAACGACGGCGTTCTCGCAGCAAAAACTACGCCCGCTTCTGGCCTGAAACTTCAACAAAAAATGACACACTATCCGGCTTCAGTCGCTGGCATCAGCGTCTTCTGCCTGTGGCTGAAGAATGAGTTGGCCGTGCTTTACGACAATATTGACGCTGGTGCCGGTGGGAAAGCCTGCCTCTTCAAGCCAGTTACCGCTGAGGATAAGGCTTGGATGGCGGCTGTAATGGCGCGTCCGTCCGGTTTTCGGATCCTCATGGCGCTTCCTGACATAGCTGACCTTAATCTGTCGTGCGCTTTTCGCGATGTCCGCTACTGCCTTGATATGTAGATTCATTCTCCGTCACTCCTTTGTGGTCCGCGGGAGAAGTATAAAAAGGAGTGGGTGTAATAACAGCGAATTCTCTGCGTTAAAAATCAGGATTGCGCAGGGCTTTCAGGAGAAAATGTAACAGCTGGGTTGTTTCATGAATTACTGGATAACTGCTCGGAAAATCAATAAAAAACCCCGGTGATGCGCTGACATCACCGGGGTTCTCTTTAGGCGTTATCGGTAATACGCCGGGCGGTTTCGTAGTGTGCCTGCCAGTAATTATTAGCTAGGCTTGAAACGGTGACCCCTTTTATTTTCGACGCGTGGATAAATTCATTATTTCCCACATAAACACCGACATGGCGGGTCGATTTTGAGGTTTTGAAGAACACCAGGTCGCCGGGTTTCAGTTCATCCTGAGAAATATGATAACCATTATGAATTTGCTGACCGGTAGTGCGCGGCAGATTCATGTTCATAGAACCGTGCATAATGGCCTGCATCAGTGCTGAGCAGTCGATACCACGATGTGAGCTACCGCCCCAGTGATAACGTGTACCCTTCCATTGTGAATATTCAGCCAGGATTTTTGATTTTATATTGTCTTGCTGCGGGGCTGAAACGTGAGTGGTCTGGCTATGATTCTCTAGTGAGGTAAAACTTGACGGTAAATTAAAAGCACAGGCGTGACCTGCAATGACGGTGGTGGCACACAGTACCATCGCGGGGAATAATGTAGATAAATGCATATATGAAAAATTCTTCAATAAAGAGCGAAAAAATCCTTACGAATAAGTGACCGGACTCCTCCCGGAAGGTGTGCAAATAATATACAGTGCTCATTTTTTGTCCATGCCTTGATCGGTCTCTTTTTGGACTGAGACGGACAGGGTGGCTGGAATCCCTGATTTTTAAAGGGTATTATTGATGCAACTTATGATTGAGGGCGCAGGATGATGAGCAGCCGTATCCGCAGAGAAAAACGCACCATCGCTCGGATGATCGCGCTCTATGAGCAGCAGTGTCCGCAGGCCATTTCAACGCCGGGGCATTATCAGGCGCTGAATGCCTACGCTGAAAAACGGCTGGATAAATGTGTGTTTGGCGAACAAAAACCGGCGTGTAAACAGTGCCCGGTGCACTGCTATCAGCCTGCCAAAAGAGAAGAGATGAAGCTGATTATGCGTTGGGCAGGGCCGCGTATGCTCTGGCGTCATCCGGTCCTGACCGTCCTGCATTTAATTGACGACCGGCGTCCGGTGCCTGAATTACCGGAAAAATACCGGCCAAAGAAATAGCCTCCATCACGCCAGCGTCTCCTTATCAATTCCCAGCCGTTTCATTCTTGATAGCAGAGTGGTTCGTTTCAGCCCCAGCCTTTGTGCGGCACCTTTTGGCCCGGCAACCACGCCGTTGGTCTCCTTCAGAATGCGGATGATTTGCTGTGCCTCATTTTCCCCTTCGAGCAGCGGTTCTGCCGGGAGTGAGACGGGAGAATAGCTCCATTCCGGCAGAGAAAGCTGCAGCACGTTGCCCGGCGTGAGCAACACCGCGCGCTCAATGACGTTCTCCAGTTCACGCACGTTGCCCGGCCACGGCATGTCGCACAGGGTGCGCAGGGCGTGGGTCGGGATGCTGTCAATCTGGCGGCCAAGGCGACGGGCAATCTTGCTGGTAAAGGCCTTCGCCAGCAGGGGAATGTCGTCCGGGCGTTCGCGAAGCGGTGGCAGCTGGATAGGGAAAACGTTCAGGCGATAGTACAGATCGCTGCGAAATTCCCGGTCTTCCACCATCTGACGTAAATCGCGGTTAGTGGCGGCAATCAGGCGCACGTCGGTACGGATAAGCGTGTTGCTGCCGAGGCGTTCAAATTCCTGCTCCTGCAACACGCGCAGCAGTTTAGGCTGCAACTCCAGCGGCATGTCGCCGACTTCATCCAGAAACAGCGAGCTTTTGTCCGCCAGTTCGAAACGGCCGGTGCGCGGTGCGCTGGCCCCGGTAAATGCCCCGCGCGAATGGCCGAACAGGTCACTTTCCAGCAGCCCGGCGGGCATGGCGGCGCAGTTCATCTTAATCATCCGCTTTTCTCTGCGCTGGCTGAGATGATGAATGGCGCGGGCAATAAGCTCCTTGCCGGTGCCGGTTTCACCGAGAATTAGCACTGTGCTGTCGCTCTGCGCCACCATTTCCACCTGGCGAAGCACCTCAAGCATCGCATCGCTGCGCCCGATAATATCGCCGAACTCGTTATCCAGAGTATTCAACTGTTCGGTCAGCACCTTATTTTCATCCGCCAGCCGCTCTTTTAAGCGTTGAATTTCCTGATACGCCAGCGCGTTATCCACCGCAATCGATACCCGTCCGGCAATTTGTCGCAGCAGCCGCAAATTACTGGCATTGAACACCTGCTCGTTACGCTGTGCCAGTTTCAGCACGCCCAGCATGGTCTCGCCGGACATCAGCGGCAGCAGGCAAATGCTTTGCAACTCGTTGCCCCACAGGGAAAACAGCTGGCGGTCGCCCTGTGCCAGCTGGTTCATATCGGCCAGCGTCAGCAGCATCATCTGGTGATTTTTGAACACCTGTTCGCTAAGCGAGCCGGATTCGTCCACTTCGGCTACGTCATGCAGCGGCGTATCGCCATCCAGATAATGACTGGTATACACATCAAGTTTGCCCGGCTGCGCGCTACGCAGCACCACGCTGATGGCATCAAGGTGGAAGTGATGATGCAGCGATTTCGCGACCTCACCGACCAGCTCGTCAATATCCAGGCGCGACAGCACGGCATTGGTGATATCGACCAGGATGCGGAAATTATCGCGCTCAACGCGAAGCTGCTGGCGATCCGCGCTGCGGCTGAGGCGGGTCTGCAACTGCTCGACGACAATAGCCACCAGTTGGGCCAGCGTTTGTAGACGCTGGAGCTCTTTATCGCTCCACGGCGTCTGATTGGCGCGAATAAATTCACAGCCGCCGAAAATATGGCCTTCCTGCGCCAGCGGCAGTAAGGCATAGCGGCCAAAAGGGCCATAAAGAGGACTCTGCGAAAGTGCCGGCCAGCTGGCGCAAAACTCAGGATAGTCGCACTGCAGCGTGTCGGGTCGTGACAGCAGGCGGTGGATAGGGCCCTGCGCCAGCAGCTTTTCCTCTCCGCTGCGGCAGGAGCCGACAGCCGGGCTTGTGACATAACTCACCCGCTGATTACCCGGCTGCCACAGCAGGACAGCCACGCGTTCGGCGAGTCCCGCCTGTTTCACCCGCTGCGTGAGGGTGTCAGCCAGGCCGTTGAGGTCAGGTTGTTGCAGTAAAGATCGGGTGATATCGAGCAATCCTTGCTGGCCGAGGTCGCTCATCGCAGTCGTTGACATAGGGTTCATCCACCGTGCGCCGCTGGCGCGAAAAAGCATTAACAGATCCGCGGTAGCGGTTCAGCATGAGGTAAATCCAGCGTTCGTCGTACGCCGTACAGTCCCGTCAGATGCACCCCCCGGCGTTCGCTGATTTCGCCGATAATGGCGGCATCGCGTCCCAAAGGATGGGCCTGAAGTTGGGCGAGTACCCGCTCTGCGGCAGCGGCTGCCACGCCGATAACCAGCTTGCCTTCGTTGGCAAAGTTCAGCGCGTCCAGCCCCAGTAGTTCACACACGCCACGCACCGCGCTGTTAACGGGCAGCTTCGCTTCGTACAGCATCACCCCACAGCCGCTGGCGGCGGCGAACTCATGCGCCACGGCGTTCACTCCGCCCCGGGTGGCATCACGCAGCGCTTTGACGCCCGGAATGTCGCGCAGCGTCTGGATTATTGGGGTTAATACCGCGCAGTCGCTGCGCAGGCTGCCGTCCAGCCCAAGCTGTTCACGCAGATTAAGGATCGCCGCCCCGTGATCGCCCAGGGTGCCGCTCACCAGCAGGACATCGCCCGGCTGTAACTGCTGTGCGCCCCAGTGGATCTCCGCGGGGATCGCGCCCAGCCCGGCGGTGTTGATAAACAGCTTATCCGCCGCGCCGCGTGGCACCACTTTAGTGTCGCCGGTGACAATAGCGATCCCGGCGGCTTTTGCCGTTGCCGCCATGCTGGCGACGACCTGTTCCAGGGCCGCCATCTCCAGCCCCTCTTCGAGGATAAATCCGCACGACAGATAACGTGGGATGGCCCCGCTGACGGCGACGTCGTTGGCGGTACCGCACACCGCCAGTTTGCCAATATCCCCGCCGGGGAAAAATAACGGGTCGATAACGTAGCTGTCGGTGGAAAAGGCCAGCCGGTCGCCGCTGGCGGTGAGTAAGGAGAGGGCGATCCGCGCCTGATCTTCCTGTTCGGCCAGCCACGGGTTAGCAAACGCACGCATAAACAAATCGTTGATCAGCTGCTGCATCGCCTGGCCGCCGCTGCCATGGGCTATTTGTACGGTTTTCATTGTTGACCTTCCTGACTACGATACTGATACCACGCCGCGCAGGCCCCTTCGGAGGAGACCATCAGCGCGCCGAACGCGCTTTGCGGGTTGCAGGTGTTGCCAAACAGCGGGCACTGATGAGGCTTACAGCGCCCGGTGAGCACTTCGCCACAGCGGGCACGGGGATCGTCACACACCTCGCGTTGTGGCGGCTGGAAATGCGCTTCGGCATCGAAACGCTGATAGTCGGCGGCGAGTTTCACCCCGGATTCGGCAATCACGCCCAGGCCGCGCCATTCGCTGTCACCGTTGACGGTAAACACCTCGGCAATCGCCTGTTGAGCCAGCGAGTTACCGGCATCGGGCACCACGCGGCGATACTGATTTTCAACCCGGCTGACGCCTGCGATTTTCTGTTCAACCAGCATGCTGACGCCCTGCAGTAAATCCAGCGGCTCAAAACCGGCAACCACCAGCGGGCGCTGAAAATCAGCGGCGATAAAGTTGTAGCGGGCGGTGCCAATCACCATGCTGACATGGCCGGGGGCAAGGAATGCATCAATGCTGTTATCCGGCTGTTCGAGCAGGCTGCGCAGGGTAGGGATCAGCGTAATGTGCTGGCAAAAAAAGAAAAAGTTACTGAGGTTTTTGGCTTTCGCCTGTTGCAGTGTGATGGCGGTGGCGGGCATGGTGGTTTCAAACCCCAGGCCGAAAAACACCACCTTGCGCTGGGGATTTTCCGCCGCCAGCCGCAGGGCATCCATCGGCGAATAAATGATACGAATATCGGCCCCGCGCGCTTTGGCCTGCATTAACGAGCCATTTTTACCGGGGACGCGCATCGCATCGCCAAAGGTGCAGAAAATCACGTCGGGATGGCTGGCAATATCAATACAGCTGTCGATCCGGCCCATCGGCAGCACGCAAACCGGACAGCCCGGACCGTGGATAAACTCGATGTTGTCGGGCAGGAGTTGGTCGAGGCCAAAACGGAAAATGGCGTGCGTGTGACCGCCGCACACTTCCATTATTCGCAGCGGTCGCTCGCGGGTGGAGGAGAGCAACAGCGCCCGGTTTTTCAGATGGGCAATGAGCTGCATCACCTGCTCGGGGGCGCGGTATTCATCAACAAAACGCATTAGCGATCCTCGCCCCACATCAACGCCCCGACATCGGGTTCAACGTCGAACATGTTTTGCAGCGCCGCCAGCGTGTCGCGGGCTTCGGCTTCATCAATCACGCTCATTACGAACCCGACATGAACCAGCACCCACTGGCCGATGCGCGATTGACCCTGTTCATCGGTAACGCCGACCAGCGTCAGGTCGACATCGCGTTGGATACCGCACACGTCAACCCTGGCCTGCTGACCGCTGATGGCACAAATCTGCCCGGGAACGCCTATGCACATCGTTGCATCTCCAGCCAGGTCAGCCACTGATCCATTCCTTCGCCGCTGGTGGCGGAAATGAGGATTGCCTCAATCGTGGGATTCACCTGGCGGGCATACGCCAGGCAGCGCTCGACGTCGAATTGCAGGTACGGCAGCAGATCGATTTTGTTGAGCAACAGCAGCGAGGCGGCGGCAAACATCTGCGGGTATTTCAGCGGCTTGTCTTCACCTTCGGTGACCGACAGCACCGCGACTTTGTGCCGCTCGCCGAGGTCGAAACTGGCCGGGCATACCAGGTTGCCAACGTTCTCGATAAACAGAATGCCGTTGTCCTCCAGCGGCAGGCGCGGTGCGGCGTCCGCAATCATCTGCGCATCCAGATGGCAGCCTTTGCCGGTATTGACCTGAATCGCGGGTGTGCCGGTGGCGCGAATGCGCGCCGCATCGTTCACCGTTTGCTGATCGCCTTCAATCACCGCACAGGGCACGCGGCCGTTGAGGCGCGTTAGCGTTTCGGTCAGCAGCGTGGTTTTCCCGGAGCCGGGGCTGGAAACCAGATTCAGCACCAGCAACTCTCGAGCGGCAAACCGTGCCCGGTTGCGGGCGGCCAACTGATTGTTTTTGTCCAGCACGTCGATTTCGACTTCCAGCATTTTGCGCTGACTGATACCCGGCGCGTGTGTCCCGGCTTCACCGTGACCATAGTGCAAATCGCCCTGCGCCGAGCGCTGCGGGCTGAAATCGGATGTAATCCCGGTGATGGAAAGCGCCGGGAGGGAAGCGGGCGCAAACGGCGCTCCGCGAAAGGCCGAGTGCGGATTGTGCTCATCACCTTCGATGTAGCGATTGCCATCCGCGCAGCCGCAGGTTGTACACATACCTTATTCCTCAATGACTTCGATACGCTGAATCTGAAAACCGTCGTCAGCGACAATGCGTAACCGATCGCTGCCGCAATCGGGGCAACGACGAACGTGCTGTGACAGCAGCTGCACATATTTCTGACACGCCGGGCACCAGCATTCCGCCAGCTGTTCTTCAATGTGCAGTTGGCAGCCTTCGGCTATCGTGCCGCGGCACACCAGCTCAAAACAGAAACTGACCGAGGCGGGTTCCACGCAGGAAAACGCCCCGATTTTCAGCCAGACGGCACTCACGCGGGTGGCGTGGTTAGCGAGCGCCTGTTGCTCAACAATTTCCAGCGCCCGCTGGCACAGGGTGATTTCGTGCATAACGTCTCTCGTCTGTTCAACTTCTCCGGTTAAAGCAAAAAACAGGCCATTATTTATGGCTTTGATTTTTAAAGGTAAGTCACGAATCGACATTCTCTTAATGACATTTGTGACGGCGCATCGCCACAAATGACGGTGAGAAAAAACCGCGGGAGCGACGACGATCGTCACAATCGTCGTCACGCTGACGATGACAGTGGTTTGTCAGTGGGAAATCAGGTTATCTCTTTGATTTAACTTTAAATGATTTGATGGCACGCAAATTGCTACACAAGCCGGATAATTTTCTTCCGCTTCAGAGGAATAACCATGAACCGCTTTGTCATTGCGGATCCTCAATGGTGCATCGGATGCAATACCTGCCTCGCAGCTTGCTCAGATGTCCATAAAACGCAGGGGCTCCAGCAGCACCCGAGGCTTGTGATGGCGCGCACCGGCGAGAATACGGCGCCGGTGCTGTGCCGTCATTGCGAAGACGCCCCCTGCAAACGGGTGTGTCCGGTGAACGCCATCGCCGTTGAGGACGATAGCGTGCAAATCAATGAGAGCCTGTGCATCGGCTGCAAGCTGTGCGGCCTGGTATGCCCGTTCGGGGCGATTACGCCTGCGGGCAGCACGCCGTTGAACGTACCTGCGCAGTTTGAACACTTCGTTCCGGCCGCCATGCTCAGCGACGTGCCGGTGAGCCCGGACGGCATGAACCCGTTCCTGAGCTGGAACGCGGGCGTGCGTGCCATCGCCGTGAAATGCGACCTGTGCCATTTCTTACCGGAAGGTCCGGCCTGTGTGAGCGCCTGTCCGACCAAAGCGCTGCATCTGATTGAACCGCAGGCCGTCAACGCGCAGATGAAAGCACGCCGGACGCAAACGGCGCTATCGATGCCGGAGACCTTACCGGGTCTGAACCTTGCAGGGGAGCAACGCTAATGGATTCACTGCAATTACTGATGTGGTCGCTGGCACTGTACGTCGTTGGGGGCGTGGTTTCTCTGCTGTTGCAAAAAAACGAAGCGCTGGCTATTCGGGTGGCGGGTTTAAGCGCCATCCTCGGCGGGCTGTTGGGGTTATGCAGCGCGCTGCCGCTGTTGTTCAGCGGGGAGGTTCTGCACTGGAGCGCCGCGGGGCCATTCCCGTTCGCCGCCTTCAGCGTGCGCTTTGATAGCCTGGCGGCATTTATGGTGACGGTCATTTCTCTGCTGGTCACGCTCTGCGCCCTCTATTCCCTCTCTTATATGCAGGAATATCTCGGCAAAGGCGCGGCGTCGATGGGGTTCTTTATGAACCTGTTTATCGCCTCGATGGTTGGCCTGGTGGTGATGGATAACGGTTTCTGGTTCATCATTCTGTTCGAAATGATGTCGCTGGCCTCGTGGTTCCTGGTCATTGCCGATCAGAGTGAGGAGTCAATCAAAGCCGGGCTGCTGTACTTCTTCATCGCCCACGCCGGATCGGTGCTGATCATGGTGGCTTTCTTCCTGATGTGGCGCGAAAGCGGCAGTCTGGAGTTTGAGTCATTCCGTCAACTGCATCTGTCTGCTGGCCTGGCATCGGTGGTGTTCATTCTGGCGTTCCTCGGCTTTGGGGCGAAAGCGGGGATGTTGCCGCTGCACAGCTGGCTGCCGCGCGCGCACCCGGCGGCACCGTCTCATGCCTCGGCGTTAATGTCCGGGGTGATGGTCAAAATCGGTATCTTCGGCATCATCAAGGTCGGAATTGACCTACTGGGGGCGACCGAAAGCTGGTGGGGCATCGTGGTTCTGGCATTCGGTGCCGTCTCGTCGGTGCTCGGCGTGTTGTATGCGCTGGCGGAGCACGATATCAAGCGTCTGCTGGCGTGGCACACCGTCGAGAACATCGGCATCATCCTGATGGGTGTGGGGGTCGGCATGGTCGGCATCGCGACCCATCATCCGCTGCTGGCGACCGTCGGCCTGCTGGGAGCGCTGTTCCACCTGCTCAACCATGCGCTATTCAAAGGGCTGCTGTTCCTCGGCGCAGGGGCGGTGATTTTCCGCGTCCACACCCGGGATATGGAAAAAATGGGTGGTCTGGCGAAGCTGATGCCGCTCACCGGCACCGCGTTCCTGATTGGCTGCATGTCCATTTCTGCGCTGCCGCCGCTGAACGGTTTCGTCAGCGAGTGGTTCACCTATCAATCCCTGTTCACCATGAGCCACGATGGCGACTTTGCCCAGCGTCTGGCCGGGCCAATTGCGATTGTGATGCTGGCGATCACCGGCGCCCTGGCGGCGATGTGCTTCGTCAAAGTCTATGGCATCAGCTTCTGTGGCGGTGCGCGCAGCGAGCAGGCTGAACACGCCCGTGAAGTGCCCTGGCCGATGACCGCAGCGATGATCGTCATGGCGCTGTTGTGTGTGGCGCTCGGCGTTGGGGCGTCGGTTGTGGCACCGGTGCTGGCGCAGGTCGCCACCTCGCTGGCGCACACCCCGGCGTTGATTGTCGCCCACAATACTCTCCTGCAACCGGGCGACAGCGCCCAGGCGATGTTCTCCCCGGCGGTCTCTTTCCTGCTGCTGTTGGGCTTGCCGCTACTGCCGCTGGTGGTGTGGTGGGTTCTGCGCGGCGAGCGTGGGCCGTTCCGCCGTCGCGGCGAGCCGTGGGCCTGTGGCTATGCCTGGGAAGACGCAATGTCCGCCTCCGCAGGTAGCTTTACCCAGCCGCTGCGCGTGATGTTCGGCCCGCTGTACCGGATGCGTAAACAGCTCGATCCTTCGCAAGCACTGGGCCGCAGCCTGACCAAAGTGACTGACGGTGCAGCGGCGGTCGAACCTTTCTGGGACGAGCGCATTATCTGGCCGCTGGTGCGGCTTGTTCAGCGCGCCGGTTTGGGCATCCAGCGGATGCAGAGCGGGGACTTCCGCCTTTACTGCCTGTATGTGGTGGTGGCGCTGGTGGTTCTGTTACTGACCGTGGCCCTGTGAGGAGAGTGAGATGTTAATCCAACAAACGCCAGAGTGGGGCATGGGGCTGTTCGCAGTATGCCAGGCCGTCATATTGCTGGCCCTGACGCCGCTGATGACCGGCATTTCCCGCCAGATCCGGGCGCGTATGCATTCCCGCCGTGGACCCGGCATTTTGCAGGACTATCGTGACCTCAACAAGCTGTTGAAACGCCAGCCGGTGGGGCCGGATCAGTCCGGGGCGATGTTCCGCGTGATGCCGTGGATCCTGCTCAGCAGCATGCTGCTGGTGGCGATGGCGTTGCCGGTCTTTACCCAGACCTCGCCGTTCGGCGGGGCAGGGGATTTGATAACCCTGCTGTACCTGTTCGCGCTGTTCCGTTTCTTCTTCGCCCTTTCCGGGCTCGACAGCAGCAGTTCGTTTGCGGGCATTGGGGCCAGCCGCGAACTGACGCTGGGCATTCTGGTGGAGCCGATTCTGATCCTCGGCCTGCTGGTGGTGGCGCTGATCGTGGGGTCGACCAACATCGGCACCATCAGCGCCGCGCTGTCGCAGGGCTGGAGTTCGCCGCTGGCTATCTTCATGGCGTTCCTCGCCTGTGGCTTCGCCTCGTTTATTGAGATGGGCAAAATCCCGTTCGACGTGGCCGAAGCCGAGCAGGAGTTACAGGAAGGCCCGCTGACCGAATATTCCGGTTCCGATTTTGCGCTGGTGAAGTGGGGGATTGGCCTCAAGCAGGTGGTGGTGGCCGAAATGTTCCTCGCGGTGTTTTTGCCCTTTGGCAAAGCGGCAAGTCTCACCCCAGGCGCACTGCTGCTGGCGTTGGCGGTGATGTTCATCAAGCTGCTGGTGGTGTTTGTGCTGGCGTCGCTGGTGGAGAACTCGCTGGCGCGAGGGCGATTCCTGCTGACGCATCATGTCACGTGGCTCGGGTTTGGCGTCGCGGCGCTGGCCTTCGTCTTCTATTTTACTGGGCTGTAAGGAGCGCCGTGAAATGATGGAAAAAATAGCGCTGACGACCCTGCTGGTGCCGTTTATCGGCGCGCTGCTGACGGCCTGTGCACCGAAGACGCGGGCGAAACACCTTTGTTCTTTCTTCGCCCTGATTGCGACGCTCGGCACGGTGATTCTGGGCTGGCAGTTTCTGGCCGCTGGCAAGGTCGATGCGACCTACACGCTGGTGAGCTATCACGGTGTCGCCCTGTTCGGCTTCACAGTGGACAGAATCAGCACCCTGATTGCCTTTGCGGTGGTGTTCCTCGGCCTGCTGGTGAGCCTCTATTCCACCGGTTATCTGACCCGTGGCAACCGAGAGCATCCGCACGATGGCGGCAACCGGTACTACGCTTTTCTGCTGATTTTTATCGGTGCAATGGCCGGGCTGGTGCTCTCTTCAACCTTGCTCGGTCAACTGCTGTTCTTCGAAATTACCGGGGGCTGTTCCTGGGCGCTGATTGGCTATTACCAGACGCAAAAATCACAGCGTTCAGCCATGAAAGCGCTGCTGATTACCCACGTCGCCTCGCTGGGGTTATACCTCGCGGCCGCGACGCTGTTCCTCAATACCGGCACCTTCGCGCTGAGTGCGTTGAGCCAGCTACAGGGGACGGCGAGCTATATCGTTTATGGCGGCATCCTGTTCGCGGCCTGGGGGAAATCTGCCCAGCTACCCATGCAGGCCTGGCTGCCGGATGCGATGGAAGCCCCAACCCCAGTTAGCGCTTACTTACATGCTGCCTCGATGGTGAAAGTGGGCGTCTACATCTTCGCTCGCGCCATCCTGGAAGGCGGCAACGTGCCGCATGCCATTGGCTGGGTGGGTATCGTGATGGCCACCATCACCATGATTTACGGTTTCATGATGTATCTACCGCAAAAAGACATGAAGCGGCTGCTGGCGTGGTCGACCATCACGCAGCTGGCGTGGATGTTCCTCGCTCTGTCGATGGCGGCGCTGGGCTCGAAGCAGGCGCTCGACGGCGGGATTGCCTACATCTTCAACCATGCCTTCGCGAAGAGTCTGTTCTTCCTGGTGGCGGGGGCGTTCAGCTACAGCTGTGGTACTCGCCTGTTGCCGAAACTGCGCGGGGTGATGAGCAAATCACCACTGCTTGGGATCGGCTTCTGCGTAGCGGCGCTGGCGATTGCCGGGGTGCCGCCTTTCAACGGCTTCTTCAGCAAATTCCCCGTGTTTGCCGCCGGGTTCACCCTCTCAGCCGAACACTGGGAACTTATCCCGGTGATGGTGCTGGCGCTGGTGGAATCCGTGGCCAGCTTCGCCTGGCTTATCTACTGGTTCGGGCGCGTGGTGCCTGGAGAGCCGAGCCCGGAAGTGGCGCAAATGACCCCGCTGCCGTTGGCGATGCGGGCCGTGTTAGTCGTGCTGGTGGTGATGTCGCTGTGTTCCAGCGTGATTGCCGCGATGTGGCTTAATTAAGGAGACGACGATGACCGGAGCCTTACTCGTAAATAATCTCGCCGGGCTGATGATGGTGACGTCGCTGCTGGTGATTGGCGCGAAACATCCGCGCGGGGCCTGCTGGTGCTATGCGTTACAGTCGCTGGTACTGGTGCTGATTTTCTTCACCCTCTCACGCACGCTCGATTCCGAACAACTGCTGATGTGGTCCTTCAGCGCGTTGCTGACCAAAGTTATCCTGGTGCCGCTGATTATGGGCTTTGCGCTGCGCAAGCTTGCCGATCCGGCCGCCGATGTCAGCCTGATTAGCCCGGTACTGCTGATGATTGCCGCGGCGGTGATTGTGGTGCTGTGCTGGCTGGTGGTGCGTCCGGTAGAGCTTCCGCTATTGCAGGAACTGAAACCCGCCCTGGCGGTGGCGCTCGGCCACTTCCTGTTGGGTCTGCTGTGCATCGTCACCCAGCGCAACATTCTCAAGCAGGTGTTTGGCTACTGCCTGATGGAAAACGGATCGCATCTGGTGCTGGCGCTGTTAGCCAATAAAGCGCCGGAGCTGGTGGAAATTGGCATCGCGACCGACGCCATTTTCGCGGTGATTGTCATGGTGCTGATGGTGAGAAAAATCTGGCGCACGCTCGGCACGCTCGATGTCAATCAACTGACGGCGCTGAAGGGATAACACAATGAGTCATTCTGCAATTTTCACCCTGTTACTCGTGACGCCGCTGCTGTTCGCGCTGCTGGCGTTTGCCTGTCAGCGTTTGGGTGCGCAGGCCCGCGTGGCGGTCACGCTGCTGCACGGCGTCGGCATTCTTGTTCTGCTGGCGGTAACGCTGTACGCCGTCGGTCAGGTTTATCTTCAGGGCGAGCTGTTCTCCACCAATCTGTGGCTGCATCTCGACAGCCTGAGCGCGCTGTTTTTGGCGCTCCTCGGCATTATCGGTTTCCTTACCGGACTCTACTCCATCGGCTACATGCGCCATGAGGTCGACGAAGGCGAGATTTCCGTTACCACGCTGTGTAACTACTACGGTTTCTTCCACCTGTTTCTGTTCACCATGATGCTGGTGGTGACCAGCAACAACCTGATTGTCATGTGGGCGGCGATTGAAGCCACCACCCTCAGTTCCGCCTTCCTGGTGGGAATTTACGGTCAGCGTTCGTCCCTGGAAGCGGCGTGGAAGTACATCATCATCTGTACCGTCGGCGTGGCGTTCGGCCTGTTCGGCACCATTCTGGTGTACGCCAACGCTGCGAGCTTTATGCCTGACGCGCACAACGCCATCTTCTGGAGCGAAGTGCTCAAACATGCAGATCAGCTCGATCCGACCCTGATGCATCTGGCGTTTGTGTTTGTGCTGATTGGCTTCGGCACCAAAACCGGGCTGTTCCCGATGCACGCCTGGCTGCCGGATGCGCACAGTGAAGCGCCAAGCCCGACCAGCGCCTTGCTCTCTGCGGTGCTGCTTAACTGTGCGCTGCTGGTGATTATCCGCTTCCACATCATCATCACCCAGACCATTGGCTCGTCATTCCCGAATACGCTGCTGGTGGTGTTCGGCCTGCTGTCGGTGGCGGTGGCGGCGTTCTTCATTCTGGTTCAACAGGATGTTAAACGTCTGCTGGCCTACTCCTCCGTGGAAAACATGGGGCTGATTGCCGTGGCGCTGGGCATCGGCGGCCCGCTTGGGGTGCTGGCCGCGCTGCTGCACACCCTCAACCATAGCCTCGCGAAAACACTGCTGTTCTGCGGTTCTGGCAACGTGTTGCTGAAGTACGGCACCCGCGATCTCGGCGTCGTGCGAGGGATGCTCAAACTGATGCCGTTCAGCGCGGTATTGCTGGCCGCAGGCGCGCTGGCGCTGGGCGGGATGCCGCCGTTCAACGTGTTCCTCAGTGAATTTATGGTGGTGACGGCGGGCCTCGCCGCCGGACACCTCTGGCTGACTATCGGCCTGCTGCTGCTGTTAACCGTGGTGCTCGGCGGCCTGGTGCGAATGGTAGCGTGCCTGCTGTTTGGCGATGCGCCACCGGCGACCAGCCGGGGCGAGCTGGGTTGGCTGACCACGCTGCCGATGGCGATTTTGCTGATCCTGATGCTGGTGATGGGCACCCACATTCCACAGCCGGTGAGCCGTCTGCTGGAAAATGCCGCGTCGATTGTGATGCATCAGTCTCCCCAACAGGAATTTGCGTGGCCGTGGGCGAACAAACCCGCCGCTGCCGCTAACCACAGTCTTTGCACCCGCGAGTGCGCTGGAGAAACGAAGTGAGTTATCAACAATATATGAACGGCCTCGCGCAGGGCGATGTACGCGGTTTGGGCTATCTGGCGTTGCTGCGGGAGAAATTCCCCGGCGCGGTGCTGGATGAAGAGCGTCAGACCAACGATCAGGTGACCATCACCGTCAAAATCAACCAACTGCCGGAGATTGTTGAGTTTCTCTATTACGGCTGCGGCGGCTGGTTACCGGTGCTGTTTGGTAACGATGAGCGCTCGCTCAACGGCCATTTCGCGGTCTACTACGCGATGTCGATGGAAGAGGGCGAGAAGTGCTGGGTGGTGGTGAAAGGCCTGGTCGATCACTCGCTTGAGTTCCCGTCCGTGACTCCGCGCGTCCCGGCGGCGGTATGGGGCGAGCGTGAGATCCGTGACATGTACGGTCTGAAGCCGATTGGCCTGCCGGACGAACGTCGTCTGGTGCTGCCGGATGACTGGCCGGACGACATGTATCCACTGCGCAAAGACGCAATGGACTATCGCCAGCGCCCGGCCCCGACCACCGAAACGGAAACTTACCCGTTCATCAACGACGGCGACAGCAAGGCGCGCGTGGTGCCGATTGGCCCGATGCACATCACCTCTGATGAACCGGGACATTTCCGTTTGTTTGTCGACGGCGAGACCATTGTCGATGCCGATTACCGTCTGTTCTACGTCCATCGCGGGATGGAGAAACTGGCTGAAACCCGCATGGGTTATAACGAAGTGACCTTCCTGTCTGACCGCGTGTGCGGTATCTGCGGGTTTGCGCATAGCGTGGCCTACACCACTTCGGTGGAAAACGCGCTGGGTATCGTGGTGCCCCAGCGGGCGCACACCATCCGCTCGGTGCTGCTGGAAGTTGAACGCCTGCACAGCCATTTGCTCAACATCGGGCTGTCGAGCCACTTTATCGGCTTCGATACCGGCTTCATGCAGTTTTTCCGGGTGCGTGAAAAATCGATGATGATGGCGGAAATGCTCACCGGCTCGCGTAAAACGTATGGCCTGAACCTGATCGGCGGGATCCGCCGCGATATCCTCAAAGAGCAGCGGATTAAAACGATCCAACTGGTGCGCGAAATGCGCGCGGAAGTGACCGAACTGGTGGACATGCTGATGTCTACGCCGAACATCGGTCAGCGTACTCAGGGGGTGGGTATTCTCGACCGCAAGGTGGCCCGCGATTACAGCCCGGTTGGGCCGCTGATCCGCGGCAGCGGCTTCAAGCGCGACATGCGTTTCGACCATCCGTATTCGGACTACGGCAACCTGCCAAAAACCCTGTTCGCCTATGACGGCGGCGACGTGTTCTCCCGCGTGATGGTGCGTGTGAAAGAAACCTTCGACTCGCTGGCGATGATTGAATATGCGCTCGATACCATGGGCGACGGCCCGCTGCTAACCGAAGGCTTTACCTATCAACCCCACAAATTTGCGCTCGGCTACGTTGAAGCCCCGCGCGGGGAAGACGTCCACTGGAGCATGCTCGGCGACAATCAGAAGCTGTTCCGCTGGCGCTGTCGCGCGGCGACTTACGCCAACTGGCCAGTGCTGCGCTACATGCTGCGTGGCAACACCATTTCCGACGCACCGCTGATTATCGGTAGCCTCGATCCGTGCTACTCCTGCACCGACCGCGTCACGCTGGTGGATGTCCGCAAACGCAAGTCCACCACCGTGCCGTACAAAGAGATTGAACGCTATAGCATTGAGCGTAAGCACTCGCCGCTCAAGTAAGGATTAAACGATGCTAAAACTGTTTAAAACTATCCTGAAAGCGGGCGAACCGACGGTCAAATACCCGTTTCAACCGCTGGAGATTAGCCCCGATTTTCGGGGCAGACCGGAGCTTAACCCGCAGCAGTGTATCGCCTGTGCGGCGTGCACCATGGCTTGCCCGGCCAACGCGCTGACCATGGAAACCCATCCGGAAAGCAACGAGCGACGTTGGCAATTGTTCATCGGGCGCTGCATTTTTTGTGGCCGCTGCGAAGAGGTTTGCCCGACGAAGGCCATTCGCCTGACCAATGATTTTGAGCTGGCGGTGACCAACAAAGCCGATCTCTACGTTAAGGCGGTGTTCCGCCTGCAACACTGTGACCTGTGCCAGCTGCCGTTTACCCCGGAAAAATCGGTGCAGTACGCGGTAGAGCTGCTGCGTCAGTCGGGCGTCAGCGATGAAGCACTGGCCGGGATGGCGTCGCAGTTTACGACCTGTCCGGCGTGTAAACGCCAGCAGACGCTGGGCCAGCATGATGCACGCATCTTCAGTTTATCCGCCGCGGAGGAGCCCCATGAGCGAGTTTAATCATCACGCCAGCCAGCCGATAACCCTGGTAGACGACGCGGCGCGTATGAAACAAACGCTGTTGAAAGACATTAAGCGTTCGGCGTATGTGTATCGGGTGGATTGCGGGGGCTGCAACGGCTGCGAAATCGAAATTTTCTCGGCCATTACCCCGGTGTTTGATGCTGAGCGCTTCGGCATTAAAGTCGTTGCCTCACCGCGTCACGCCGATATTTTGTTGTTTACCGGAGCGGTCACGCGTGCGATGCGCGTCCCGGCGCTGCGGGCGTATGAGTCCGCCCCGGATCCGAAAATCTGTATCTCCTACGGCGCATGCGGCGTGGGCGGGGGAATTTTCCATGATCTTTACTGCGTGTGGGGCGGGAGCGACACCATCGTGCCGGTCGACGTATGGATCCCCGGCTGTCCGCCAACGCCTGCGGCGACGATCCACGGTTTTGCCGTGGCGCTGGGTTTGCTCGATCAAAAACTGAAAGGCATTGAGCACGTGCAGGGTGAAGGCGAAAAACCGGCAATGATTCTGCCTGACGTGCCGCTGACGCTGCGGGTGGCGGTTGAACGCGAAGCCCGCCGGATGGCGGGTTATCGGCAGGGCGGGGATATCAGTATACATCTGCTGTCGATGATTCAGCACAAGCAGCCGTCGCAGGCGGCGCACGACGTTGAAGCCTGGCTGCGCAAAGAGAACGATCCGCGTCTGGCGGAGATTGTTCATGCGCTGATGGCGGTGATTGCCGGGGAGGTGACGGCGTGAGCGAAAACGGAAAAGTGACCTTCTGGTCGCTACGACAAAAGTTCGTCGACAGCGATGATGACATGCCTGCGGAAAGCCAGCAGGTGATGTATTACTCGCTGGCGATTGGTCATCACGTCGGGATGATCGACTGCCTGAAAACCGAGCTGGAATGCCCGCTGGAGGGGTATACCGAATGGCTGAAATTGCTCCCGGCGGGTGATGCCCGCCGCAAGCTGCGGGGGTTGCTGACCTTCGGGGAGATAACCATTGATTCGACCCACACCTCGCTGCTGGCGAACGCCCTGTCGGCGCTGAGCCGTCAGGGTGATGAGCCCTATAAAAGCTGGAGTCTGCGGCTGATCGAACTGCTGGCTGAGATCGAACGTGAACCGGCTATCTACCTGATCGTCAAACGCCAGCGGGCATAATCCTTGCGCGGGAGGCTGTCACAGATCCCGCGTGTTGATCCCCAGACGCTGCATACGCGAAAGCAGCGTCGTTCTTTTCAGACCCAGTTTTTGCGCCGCCCCTTTTGGTCCCGCCACAATCCCATTGGTTTCCCGCAGTGCCTGCACGATCCTTTCCCGTTCACCTTCATCATTTTCCGGAACCTGCGGATTGAACATCGGTGGCAGCTTCATTGCGGCGGGCTGCACACGTGGCGTCTGGTTAGGCGACGAAGGTATTTTCAGATCGTTAAGTTGCAGATTCAGCGTATTGCCCTGGGTGAGGATCACCGCGCGTTCAATCACGTTTTGCAGTTCACGTACGTTACCCGGCCACGGATACTGACACAGCGCCTGCAACGAGGCGGTGGGAATGGTGTCGATGGTTTTGTTCATGCGCGCCGCCAGCTTCTGCGTAAACCACGTCGCGAGCAGCGGAATGTCTTCCGGACGTTCGCGTAGCGGCGGGATCACAATCGGGAACACGTTCAGGCGATAAAACAGATCGCTACGAAAGGCGCGGTCCTGCACCATCTGATGCAAATCGCGGTTGGTGGCGGCAATCATCCTGACGTTCACCGGAATAACCTTACTGCCGCCGAGGCGCTCGACTTCGCGCTCCTGCAACACGCGCAGCAGTTTGGGCTGCAGTTCCAGCGGCATATCGCCGATTTCGTCGAGGAACAGGGTGCCACCGTCGGCCATTTCAAAGCGCCCGATGTGGGTGCTGGTGGCCCCGGTAAACGCTCCCTTTTCATGGCCGAACAGGTCGCTTTCCAACAGGCTCGCCGGAATAGCGGCGCAGTTCATTTTGACCAGCGAATGGCTGGCGCGCTGGCTCAGCTTGTGAATAGCGCGAGCAATCAATTCCTTACCGGTCCCCGTTTCCCCCAGCAGCAGTACCGTGCTGTCACTCATGGCGACCATTTCCACCTGACGCAGCAGGTTCTTCATCGCCGTGCTCTGGAAAATAATGTCGTTCAGGCTTTCGACATTTTGTATTTGCTCGTTAAGCCAGATATTTTCCTGCTTTAACGAATCTTTTAGCCGGGTTATTTCATTCCACGCGTTAGCGTTATCCACCGCGATGCTGATGCGCGACGCAATTTGCCCCAATAATGAGCACACCGCCGGGGTAAAGGCGCTGGCATCGGTATGGGCCAGAATTAATATTCCCGGTGAGTGCGCATTAAAGGTTAACGGCAACAGCAGGGCGGCCTGCATGTTGGCAGCAAATAAATCCTGCAACAGCGGATCGCACAGATTGTCATGCAACGCGACGGCCTGAGGCTGCCCGTTATCCAGCACGCCTTTGACCACACTTTGTGCCAGAGGATAGGTTTTTTGTTGGCAATAGTGGCAGTTGTCGTCATGCCAGCCGCAGGCGGTTACCGGGAAGGCCTCAGACGTTTCGCTGTCGAAAAAGGCTATCGACACGCAGGGAATGGCGAAGAAGCGATGGATGTCCTGGGCGATGGCGTTGACCAGGCCCTCTCTGTCGAGATGCGCCAGCACCGAGTTAGTGATATCCACCAAAATTCGGTATTCATCACGTTCGTCCTTTAACTGATGAAAGAATTCGAGTAATTCAGGTTCGACCCCAGAATTGATCATGGCTATCAATTGATTATTCCACTCCGTATTTGTAATGGGAATGGTTCTTATTTTCTTGCCACTCAACTTCTTTACATCATTCATCGCGTTAGCCTGTTTTCGAGAAATTGCAGCGCGGCGGGTTGCATCTGCAATGCTATTTGAGATCAGTATTTGCGGGCTGCGTGCAATATAAGATACCCCCTTAGGATCATTCGTTGATATCAATGGGTAGTTTGCTCATTCAGGCCAACTTTATTGGGAGAAAAACGTGTCCAACGTATTACTGTGTGTCGGTAACAGCATGATGGGCGACGACGGCGCGGGGCCGCTGCTGGCGGAAATGTGCGCCGCAGCGCCGAAAGGGGATTGGCTGGTGCTCGACGGCGGCAGCGCACCGGAACGAGAAGTCGCGGCCATCCGGGAGATGCATCCGCAGCGTTTGCTGATTGTCGATGCCACTGAGATGGGGCTGGAGCCGGGCGATATCAGAATTGTCGATCCCGATGATATTGCCGAAATGTTCCTGATGACCACGCACAACATGCCGCTCAACTACCTGATCGATCAGTTGAAAGAGGATGCGGGTGAAGTGACTTTCCTTGGCATTCAGCCGGATATTGTTGGCTTCTATTATCCGATGACCGAGAAGGTGAAAGCGGCGACGGAGACGGTATATCAGCGGCTGGAAGGCTGGGTGGGCGACGGCGGGTTTGAGCGCTTGTAGGGAAATACCCGATGGGCGTAGGCCCGGTAAGCGTTAGCGCCACCGGGCAAGAGTCTTACACCAAATCTTCTCCGTTGCTGGCAATCACCTTTTTATACCACCAGAACGATTTCTTGCGCGAACGCGCCAGGGTGCCGTGGCCTGAGTCGTCGCGGTCGACGTATACAAAGCCGTAGCGTTTGCTCATCTCACCGGTGGACGCTGCCACCAGGTCGATGCAGCCCCAGGTGGTGTAACCCATCACTGGAATGCCGTCGTCAATGGCGTCGCCCATCGCCTGGATATGCTCGCGCAAATAGCTGATGCGGTAGTCGTCATTGATTTCGCCGTTGGCTTCTACCACGTCTTTCGCCCCGAGACCGTTTTCCACGAGGAACAGCGGTTTCTGATAGCGGTCATACATCATGTTCATGGTGATGCGCAGCCCCAGCGGGTCAATACCCCAACCCCATTCGCTGGCCTTGATGTGCGGGTTTTTCAGCGATTTGACGATGTTGGCCGCGTTGGTGTTATTGCTGTTCATATCCGCCGATGCGCAGCGGGAGGCGTAGTAGCTGAACGACACGAAATCGACGGTATGCTTTAAGATCTCATCATCGCCAGGCGCTTTTTCGATGGTTACGCCTTTTTCGCGGAACACGCGGGCAGAGTAGGCCGGATAAGCCCCACGCGCCTGCACGTCGATGAAGAACAGGTTTTCACGGTCTTTTTCCAGCGCCATCCACACGTCTTCCGGCTTGCAGGAATAAGGATAGAAGTTGCCGCCCGCCAGCATACATCCGACCTGGTTCTGCGGGTTGACCTCATGAGCGATTTGGGTCGCCATGGCGCTGGCAATCAGCTCATGGTGCGCGGCCTGATACTTCACCTGCTCCTGGTTTTCACCTTCTTCAAACACCAGCCCGGCCCCGGAATACGGGCTGTGCAGCATGATGTTAATTTCATTGAAGGTCAGCCAGTATTTCACCAGCCCATCAAAGGCTTCAAAACACGTCCGGGCGTAGCGGGTGAAGAACTCCACCATTTTACGGTTGCGCCACGAGCCGTATTCCACCACCAGGTGCATCGGCACGTCGAAATGACATAGCGTCACCAGCGGTTCGATATTGTACTTTTTGCACTCGGCAAACAGGTCACGATAAAACGCGATGCCTTCCGCGTTCGGCGTTAGCTCATCGCCGTTCGGGTACAGACGCGCCCAGGCAATCGAGGTCCGAAACACGGTGAAGCCCATTTCAGCCATCAGCGCGATGTCTTCTTTATAGCGATGATAGAAATCAATCGCCTGATGACTGGGGTAGTACTCATCCTCGCGCAGGGTAAAACGCTTTTCCTGGCCGAGTTTAACCGGCATCCGGTTCGTGCCGTGTGGGATGGTGTCGACGGTGCTCAGACCCTTGCCGCCCTCCAGATACGCGCCTTCAGACTGGTTAGCGGCCAGTGCGCCGCCCCATAAAAATCCATTAGGAAACATGCGTTACCTCGCTTGTAAGGGTTGTTCAGTGACGGAGATGCCCTGTGCTTTACGGGCGTGTTCCGCGCCATCAACAGCAGAGGTCTCCTCCACCGGAATATCTTCAAAGCCGAGCAGCAGCGTCAGCACGAAGGAGAGCACCACGGCCAGCGCCATCACGCCAAATACCCAGACGATGGTCATCGGATTGGCAGGGTCAAAGAACTGAACGCTGGTAAATAGCCCAGGTGCGGCCATGGAATGGCTTGCCAGCCCGGCGATACCGGCGATTGCGCCGCAGATAAAACCGCTAATCAGGCTCGCAATCAGTGGGCGTTTCAGGCGAATCGCCACCCCGTACAGCGCTGGTTCAGAAATACCCGCCAGAATGGCCGATGCTGCCGCAGCCAGCGCCGTCTGGCGCAGTTCCGGGTTTTTAGTTTTCCATGCTACCGCCAGCGACGAACCGCCGAGCGACAGGTTGGCGCCAATTTCAGACGGCATCACCATCGCTTCTTTGCCGGTCGTGGCGATAGTTTGAATAATGGTCGGGGTAAACACGCGGTGCATCCCGGTCATCACCAGCAGCGGCCACAGTGCGCCCATAATCGCCACCGACAGCCAGCCCAGATAACCGTGGACGGTGTACACCAGCGCGGAGATCCCGCTGCCAATCCAGATCCCAATCGGGCCAATCAACAGAATAGCCAGCGGGGCGGCAATCAGCACAATCAGCATCGGCTTAAGGAAGTTTTTGGTTACCGCCGGGGTGATTTTGTCGACCCAGCGCTCGATGTATGACAGACACCAGGTCATCACCAGCGCCGGGATAACCGTATAGGTATATTTCACCGCCGTCACCGGAATCAATGCGAACTCAACGTGTTCACCCTGCGCGGCTTTGGCCATCAGTTCGATAAAGCTCGGGTGCACCAGCACGCCCGCAATCGCAATCGCTAGCGACATATTGGTTTTGAATTTCACCGCCGCAGAGGCGGCAACCATCAACGGCAGGAAGAAGAACGCGCCATCGCCAATAACCGTCAGAATGGTCAGGGTTGGCGCACCTTTGCTCAGCACGCCGGACATCTCCAGCACCATCGCCAGCAGTTTCACCATCGAACCGCCAATGATCGCCGGGATCAGCGGGGACATGGTGCCGATCAGCGCATCCAGAATGCCCGCGCCGATCCGACGTAGCGTCAGCTTCTGCGGACCCGTGTCTACCGCGGGCTGCAGGTTGTCCGGCAGCAAGCAGACGACCTCTTTGTAGGCCTGCGAAACGGTGTTGCCGATGATAACCTGGCACTGATTATCGCTGCGTACCACGCCAAGCACGCCTTTGAGGGATTTAAGCGTAGCGGCATCGGCCAGCGTCGGATCGTTAAGCACAAAACGCAGTCGCGTCATGCAGTGGGTCGCGGCGGTGATGTTGTCGGCACCGCCCAGGGCTGTCACCACATCCCGGGCCAGCGCGGCATAATTTTTCGACATCGGATCATTCCATCTTATTGTGATTAAAATTTGTGTAGGAAACCGGTTCCACAAAATCATGAAGATATCGTGGTGGTGAAACAAGAGAATGAGAGGATCTATTTTGTTTTCGTGAGCTTGATCTGATTTTAGTGAGCAGGGGTTTTGTGGATAACAGGGTGATTGCCTGATGGGGGGCTTAAGCAGAACAGGTAGTCAGAATCTGGTTTTTTTCAGGATCATTAATTGAATTCATTGTTTACTATTGTCTTGCAGATGGCGTAATCAGTGACAAAGTAATGTTTGAGTTTAGGGTCTTCACAGTTTTTGTATGGTGTGAATATCGCAAGGTAAAGATAAAAAAGTAAGGAGGTTGCATTTATTGTAATAAATAATAAAAATATCACCATTGTAAAAATACCGACTCTTTGATGCGATTTTTTAGATGGTTTTTTAGTCTCTGGAAATATTGTGATTAATATATAGGCAATTAAAAAAATAAACAAAGGAAAGGTAGAAGCTAATGCAATACTTCTGCCATCAAACCAGAAGTATTCGCTATTAGTGAATACAAGTAAAAGATCGTCATAAGGTAACCAAAGAATAAAGAAGGTGAATGCGCTGCAAAATAGTATGCAAAAAATCCTGGCAGCAGGCAGTAATGATTTTTGAAAACAAGAAAGGGGTTTAATGTTCATTTTTATCTCTAATTATGAATGCTATAAAACAAAGAGTTTTTAGGGCCGCCATGCTGATTGTTCCATTTGCGAATTTTTTGTTCTTCCTCAAAAGCCTCGCGTAGCCATTTTTTCACTTTAATTGACCAGTAGTATTGTGAGTCTAACTGGTTTAATTCTATATTTAATCCTACCCCGATTAAAACGACAAATAAAGTTGTAAGGACTACAAATGGGCATAACAACGATATTACCCCACCAACCGCGACTGCGACAACGGTAGAAACTAACGTCTTCGCCGTATCCATAATAACATCACCAAAGAAGTCCACGAGGGTGTACTCTTTTTTAAATATGAGCTCTATTGCACGAAAGGCCAGTGAAAAGTAAACGCAGAATTTTATTCCTTTAACGACGGTATGTGCCGCGCCTCGCCAGCCGATCCCCAGTTCAAGTAATTGTGGATTCGTTGCCTTATAACGGGTGCCATTCAGAATACGCCGTAGGCTGGGATAGCCGGTGACTTTGATATACGTTTCAGCACCATATTTGCAGGCGACCGCCTTGATGCCGAGCCCTTTTAGGTTAAATTTCAGCTGATCCGCTTCGTTAAGATAGGTGGTTAAATTACCGAGAGTGTTTTTGCCGTCCCAGATATCCTTAATGTTGCCGCCGCCCAGCTTGTAAGAGAAAAAATCATCCGCCGTGCCCGTGAGGTCACTCAGAATGCCTCTGGCTTCCCCAAGCGTCAGTAACATGTAGTGCTGGGTATTTTTCGCCAGCAGTTCTTCCATATGCGCAAGCGTGTTGATATACGGATGGTCAGGTACCAGCTGGTTAATCTGCTGCTCACCGCGTAAAACGCCGCCAACCGAATCCGCCCATGTTGCGTTCTTTCCTTTAAAAACAGGCATACACACTTCTCCATACAGAAGGATAAACGTTAAAAAACTCTGTCTTCCCAGATGCTGTAGGCGCTGGTTCCGGCAATGCAATGTTCCCAGCTGATTGACTGATAAGAAAAGGAAACGCTTTCCTGCGGTTCTTCGCCAGTGTGATGAATGTTATGGGGGATATGCAGGTGTGCAGCCAGAGCCTTATGGCCGACTGAGTTCTGAGTGAGGCAAGATTTTAATATCAAGCCTTGTCTTTTACCATTGAGCAATAAGTAAGTTAAGCCAGCCATATGAATGATCCTTATTCATCAGTTCTTTGTATAAATTATAAGTGAAGGGCGGTTCGTTATCTGAATTGTCTGGCAGTATTCTCCGTTAACAATAAACAGGCAATATAAAATAACGAAAAGTTCGGGTGTAGTTAATCAATGCGCACGAATAAACAAAATGCTCTGTTATCTATTAATGACTCCGCTAAATAACAATGGTGAATACAAACACATCCCCGCTGTTCCCGTGTTGGTGTGTCCAAAGCCACCCTATCCTGGGCCAGCGCGGCAAAATCATTCGACATCGGGCCATTTCATCTTAATGTGATTAATATTTGTGTGACGAACCGGTTCCATAAAAATCATGAAGAGACGGGTTGTCAAAATCTGGTTATCTTGATGTCATTAATTTAACTCATTATTTACAATTGTATTGCAGATGGCGTAATCAGTGACAAAGTAGTGTTTGAGTTTAGGGTCTTCACAAGATTTGTATGGGGTGAAGACGGTAATGTACAGATAGAAAAATAGTGATAATACGTTCATAAATACAAGACATGAAATAGATGAAATGGCGAGAGCAACACTGAAGTTGTCAAGGGCTCTTGGTTGTCGGTGTGTTTTAGAAAAAATTGCAATAAGCACTACAAAAATTATATATATGAAAAATGGAACTATCGATAAAAGCGCTACACGCTTCCCATCGTACCAAAAAAAATCGTTTCCATAAAAATATAAAAAAATATCTTGGTAAGGTAAGTGAAGCGCAAACCATGCTAAAACACTTATTATTACAGTTAATGCTAGCAATCCAAAACGCAGAAGCAGTTGTCTTAGTATTTTTTCATAATTTTTTTTCATGGTTTTTAATTGTGTATATTATGTAGTGGATTGTATTTATTAAAGGAGTGCGTTGTGTTCCATTTATAAACCCTGTCTTGCTCTATGAGTGCTTCGAGAATTTTAGATTTCAGAGATGTAGACCATTGATATTGATTATCAAGAACATTCAATCCTATATTGGTAGCAACGCCAATAGCGATTACTAATATCATTGTTACTACAACTGGTAATACTGCAATCAATAAGCCTGCGGAAACTCCGGCTACCACAGCAGAAACTAACGTCTTCGCCGTATCCATAATAACATCACCAAAGAAGTCCACGAGGGTGTACTCTTTTTTAAATATGAGCTCTATTGCACGAAAGGCCAGTGAAAAGTAAACACAGAATTTTATTCCTTTAACGACGGTATGTGCCGCGCCTCGCCAGCCGATCCCCAGTTCAAGTAATTGTGGATTCGTTGCCTTATAACGGGTGCCATTCAGAATACGCCGCACGCTGGGATAGCCGGTGATTTTGATATACGTTTCAGCACCATATTTGCAGGCGACCGCCTTGATGCCGAGTCCTTTTAGGTTAAATTTCAGCTGATCCGCTTCGTTAAGATAGGTGGTTAAATTACCGAGAGTGTTTTTGCCGTCCCAGATATCCTTAATGTTGCCGCCGCCCAGCTTGTAAGAGAAAAAATCATCCGCCGTGCCCGTGAGGTCACTCAGAATGCCTCTGACTTCCCCAAGCGTCAGTAGCATGTAGTGCTGGGTATTTTTCGCCAGCAGTTCTTCCATATACGCAAGCGTGTTGATATACGGATGGTCAGGTACCAGCTGGTTAATCCGCTGCTCACCGCGTAAAACGCCGCCAACCGAATCCGCCCATGTTGCGTTCTTTCCTTTAAAAACAGGCATACACACTTCTCCATACAGAAGGATAAACGTTAAAAAACCCTGTCTTCCCAGATGCTGTAGGCGCTGGTTCCGGCAATGCAATGTTCCCAGCTGATTGACTGATAAGAAAAGGAAACGCTTTCCTGCGGTTCTTCGCCAGTGTGATGAATGTTATGGGGGATATGCAGGTGCAGGTCCGCTATTCGCGCCTCGGTCAGTTTGATTTTATAGTAACGTTCCATGCATCCGGCTGTAGCCGTGCGATAAAAATCGAACTCACAGGTCAATGATTCATTCTCTGAGATGGCATTTGCCAGTAACGGCGATGATTTATCGGCAGGTTTAATAATAGTGAGATTGTGATGGCTAACATTTTGTTCCCGCGAAAGGTTATGCGAGAGAGAAAAGACAAAGATTTGGTTCTGGTGTGCAATCAGTGCCTTATTGCCGACTGAGTTCTGAGTGAGGCAACCTTCTGATATTAAGCCTTGTCTTTTACCATTGAGCAATAAGTAAGTTAAGCCAGCCATATGAATATTCCTTATTCATCAGTTCTTTGTATAAATTATAAGTGAGGGGCAGTTCGTTATCTGAATTGTCTGGCAGTATTCTCCGTTAACAATAACCAGGCAATATAAAATAATGGAAAGTGCGAGTGGAACTAACCGATACGCACGAATAAACAAAAACGTTCTGTTGTCTATTAATGACTCCACTAAATAACAGTGGTGAATACAACTACTGATCTGATGTTCCCGACCAGGTGTCAGGGAATCCGTATGGCGCGGACAAATCGCTGCAAACTCTGCTGCGCTGAAGTAAACTTTCGGCCATCGAAAAATCGGGGATGAGCAACATGGCAACGATGCTGGAAGTGGCGAAGCGCGCTGGCGTGTCGAAAGCTACCGTATCCCGCGTGCTGTCGGGCAATGGCTACGTCAGCCAGGAAACGAAAGATCGGGTGTATAAAGCGATCGACGAGAGCGGTTATCGGCCAAACCTATTGGCGCGTAACCTGGCGACTAAAAAGAGCCAGACGCTCGGTCTGGTAGTGACCAACACCCTGTATCACGGGGTCTATTTTAGTGAGCTGTTGTTTCATGCCGCACGTCTGACGGAAGATCAGGGCCGCCAGTTGATCCTCGCCGATGGGAAACACAGCGCGGAAGAGGAGCGGGCGGCGATCCAGTATCTGCTCGATTTGCGCTGTGACGCGATCATCATCTATCCGCGCTTTCTGACACCGGATGAAATGGACGAGATAATCCTCAGTCACGATCGGCCGATCATGGTGCTCAACCGTCGATTGCGCCGCAACGCCAGCCACTGCGTGTGGTCAGATCAAAAAGCCTCCAGCGAGGCGGCGGTGGAGCAGTTGATTGCCCAGGGCCATCGCGACATTGCCTTTATCACCGGGTCGCTGGATTCCCCGACCGGGATTGAACGTCTTGCAGGTTACAAAGCGGCGCTGGAACGTCACGATATTGCGCTGCGTGACCAGTGGATTGTCGAAGGAAAATGGACGCCCGCCACCGGGGCGGCGGCTGTTGCCATCTTGCTTGCCCGCGGGGTGGCATTCAGTGCGCTGGTCGCCAGTAACGATGATATGGCCATCGGGGCCATCAAACAGCTTACAACCGCGGGGCTGAAGGTGCCGGAGCAGGTGTCGGTTATCGGCTTCGATGATATCGCCCTCGCGCCCTATACCCTGCCTGCTCTTTCCAGCGTCAAAATCCCGGTCACGGCGATGATTGAAGAAACCATCAACCGTTTGATTTTTATGCTCGATGGCGGTGAATTTAATCTTCAGCAATCCTTCCCCGGGGAGCTTATCTTACGCGACTCCGTCACCGCCGGACCTTTCGCCTGATGTCCGTCAACTGTCGTCGTCATTAATGACGACGACAGGGAATGCAAATCCTAATTCGTTGATAAATAGCCATTTTAATAATGGCGCGGAAAATGCATAACCCCGGCCTTAATGCTAAAGGCTGGAGGAATGGATGAACCGGTTCATCATCGCGGAAGCGAGCAAATGTATTGGCTGTCGCACGTGCGAAATCGCCTGCGCGGTCGCGCATCAGGCGGATCAGGATTGCGCGGCACTGACGCCGCAAACCTTCTTACCACGTATTCACGTTGTCAAAGGCGTCAATCTGTCGACGGCCACCGCCTGTCGTCAATGTGAGGACGCCCCCTGCGCCAACGTTTGTCCGAACGGCGCGATTGCCCGTGAAAATGGTTTCGTGCATGTAATGCAGGAGCGCTGCATCGGGTGTAAAACCTGCGTGGTGGCGTGCCCTTATGGGGCGATGGAAGTGGTGGTTCGCCCGATACTGCGCACCAACGGGTTTGGGATGCAGGTAAAGATGGAAAAAGCTGAGGCCAACAAGTGCGATTTGTGCCACACGCACGCAGACGGCCCGGCCTGCGTGGCCTCGTGCCCGACCTTCGCTTTGACCTGTGTCGATCGTGCGGCGCTGGACAAGCTCAATGCGGAGAAACGTCTCCGGACAGCCCTGGCATTCTGAGATGGTGATGAACGGAGTGGCTATTCGCGTGCGCGGCAAAGTGCAGGGCGTCGGGTTCCGCCCGTTTGCCTGGCAGATAGCGCAGCGGTTAGGCCGCGTGGGCAATGTGAGTAATGATGCCGAAGGGGTGCGGGTGCACCTCGTTGGTGCAGAAATGGGCTTTGTTGCTCAACTTGAAGCCCATTGCCCCGTTTTGGCGCGCATCGATTCCACTGAGATCACACCGTACCACTGGGCTAACATCCCCGACGACTTCACCATAATTCAAAGCGGTGCCGGGCAGATGAGCACGCAGATTGTACCGGATGCCGCCACCTGTCCGGCGTGTCTGGCAGAGCTTACTGATCCGCGCCATCGCCGTTATCGCTACCCGTTTATCAACTGCACCCACTGTGGTCCGCGCTTTACGATAATCCATGCTATGCCCTACGACCGCCCCTTTACGGTGATGGCGGCGTTTCCACTGTGCCCCGCCTGTGAAAAAGAGTATCGCGACCCGCGCGACCGGCGTTTCCACGCTCAGCCGGTGGCCTGTGCCGAATGCGGCCCGCAGCTACGCTGGCAATCTCAAACCCAGCATCAAACTGGCGACGCGGCGCTGGCGGCGGCCGTGGATAGGCTGGCCAACGGCGGCATTGTGGCCCTGAAAGGGCTGGGCGGTTTTCACCTCGCCTGCGATGCCGGAAACGTCTCGGCGGTTGCCAGGCTTCGCGAACGCAAGCGACGTCCGGCCAAACCGCTGGCAGTGATGCTGGCGGAGGATAATTCCCTGCCGAAACAGGCACAAAAATTGCTTAACACTCCCGCGTCGCCGATTGTGCTGGTCGATAGTCAGCATGTAGCGGGCCTGTGTGAAGGCATCGCCCCGGGTCTGGATGAGGTCGGCGTGATGCTGGCGTCCAACCCACTTCAGCATCTGCTAATGCAGGCGCTGAAACGTCCGCTGGTGATGACTTCGGGCAACCTGAACGGCAAACCTCCGGCGATAACCAATGATGATGCCCTGACGGATCTGGCAGATATTGCCGACGGTTTCTTGCTTCACAACCGCGATATCGTGCAGCGCATGGATGATTCGGTCGTGCGGCAAAATGGCGACATGTTGCGTCGGGCCCGCGGTTTTGTGCCGGATGCGTTGCCGTTGCCGCCGGGTTTTGTCGATGTACCACCGTTGTTGTGCTGCGGGGCGGATTTGAAAAATACCTTTTGTCTGGTGCGCGGTCAGGACGCGGTGCTGAGCCAGCATTTGGGCGATCTGTCGGAGGAGGGCGTGGAGGCGCAGTGGCGTAAAGCGCTGTCGTTGATGCAGTCGATTTACGCCTTTAGGCCTGAAAAAGTGGTAGTGGATGCGCACCCAGGATATCGCTCCGTGCAGTGGGGCCAGCAGCTGGGCCTTCCCTGTGAGGTGGTGCTACATCATCACGCACACGCCGCGGCGTGCATGGCGGAACACGGCTGGCCGAGGGACGGTGGCGACGTGATTGCCCTGACGCTTGACGGGATTGGGATGGGTGAAAACGGTGAACTGTGGGGCGGAGAATGCCTGCGGGTGAACTACCGGGAATGCGAGCATCTTGGTGGATTACCGGCGGTGGCGCTACCCGGTGGGGATCTTGCTGCGCGCCAGCCGTGGCGTAATTTGCTGGCGCAGCGTCTGGCGTTTATGCCGGAAGGGGCGTCGTTGGTGTCGTTACAACGCCATCCCGTCGAGGCGCTGGCGCGGGCGGTGGCCCGCGGCATCAATGCCCCTATGGCATCGTCGTGCGGGCGTTTGTTTGATGCGGTGGCGAGTGCGCTGGACTGCGCGCCGGATACGCTGAGCTATGAAGGGCAGGCGGCTTGTTTACTGGAAACGTTAGCGCAACATGGTGCCGCAACCGAGCATCCACTGACGCTGCCTTTTCACAATAACACGCTGAATTTACAGATTTTCTGGCAGCAATGGCTGAACTGGCCAGCGGCTGTCGCAGATAAAGCCTGGGCTTTTCATGATGCGCTGGCCTGCGGGCTGGCGCAGATGATGCGCTATCACGCACAAACACGCGGGATAAGTACCCTGGTGTTCGGCGGCGGTGTGCTGCATAACCGGCTGCTGCGCGCCCGGCTGGCGTTTTATCTGTCTGGTTTTACACTTTTGTTCCCGCAGCGTCTGCCCGCAGGCGACGGCGGAATTTCATATGGGCAGGCGGTGATTGCCGCTGCCCGCCTCCAGGAGGAAAAGAACGGATGATGCTGATTACGCTTTTACGCCAACAGCCGCGCGCGGCGCTGCTGGTTATCGGGTTGCTACTCGCCAATTTGCTGGCCTGGTGCTGGGCATGGCAGGTATTTGGGCAGAGCGGGGCGCTAATGGCCGCCAGCCTGCTGGCCTGGGGATATGGCCTGCGTCATGCGGTCGATGCCGACCATATCGCCGCCATTGATACCGTTACGCGTAAAATGATGCAGCAGGGCAAGCGTCCGTTCGGCGTCGGGGCGTGGTTCTCTCTGGGGCATTCGTCGATTGTGGTGCTGGCCTCGGCAGCGATCGCTGCGACCGCGACCGCGTTCCAGCAGCACATGAGCTGGTTCCATGAAACCGGCAGCCTGATTGGCACCGCGGTGTCCTCACTCTTCCTGCTGGCGATGGCCTTCGTCAACCTGATTATTCTGCGCGGCATCTGGCGCAGCTTCCGGGCCTTCAAACAGGGTAAATCCTTCAACAGCGATCCGGTCGCCAGCGGTGGGATGATGAGCTGGCTGTTTGGCAAAACTTTTCGCCTGATCGACAAAAGCTGGCACATGTACCTGGTCGGTTTTCTGTTCGGCCTCGGCTTTGATACAGCCACCGAAATCGGCGTGTTGGGCCTGACCGCCGCCAGTGCCTCCAGCGGAATGTCTATCTGGAGCATCATGATTTTCCCGGCGCTGTTTGCCAGCGGTATGGCTCTGGTGGATACCCTTGATAATGTGCTGATGGTTGGCGCGTATGGCTGGGCGTTCAATAAACCGCAGCGCAAGCTGTACTACAACATGACCATTACCGGTACCTCGGTGGTGGTGGCGCTGTTTATCGGTGGCCTTGAGGCACTGGGTCTGCTGATGGATAAATTCGGCTTGAATGGTGGGGTGTGGAACTGGGTCGGCGCCCTGAATGATAACCTTGGCAATGCCGGATTTATGGTTATCGGGCTGTTCGTCGTCTGTTGGGTGGTGTCGTGGGTGGTGTATCGCTGGCGCGGGTATGACGCCCTGCCAGTGGCGTAATGTGGCGAAGGCCGTTGACCCGGCCTTCGTGTAGCGCGATTAAAGAATACCGGCCTGATAGAAATCCTGCAGGTTGATTGCCCCGCACAGCAGGCCGTTATCATCCACCACCGGCGCGGCGGCGATTTTCCGTTTCATCAGCACTTCTTTCGCCTCAACCGCGCGGCTTTCCGCATTCAGCGTGATGCCGCCCTGGGTCATGGCTTCTGCCACTTCTGCCGCCAGCGTACCGCCGCCAACCAGCCAGCGACGCAGGTCGCCATCGGTAAAGACGCCTTGTACCCGGCCGCTTTCGTCACACACCACCACCAGCCCCAGGCCGGTACGGCTCAGTTCCAGCATCGCGTCCATCACGCTGGTGGTGAGTTTAACCTGCGGAATGGCATCTCCGGTGCGCATCAGGTGATGCACTTTGTTCAGCAAACGCGCGCCTAATGCACCCGCCGGATGGGAGCGGGCGAAGTCCTCCTCGTTGAAGCCGCGCGCCTGCATCACCGCCATCGCCAGAGCGTCGCCCATCATCAGGGTGTTGACGGTGCTGGAGGTGGGGGCGAGGTGCATTGGGCAGGCTTCGCGTTCGACAGAAATATCCAACGTGGCCGTTGCCGCGAGCGCCAGCGGTGAGCGGATTTTGCCGGTCATTGCCAGCAGCGCGACCGATTTTTCCTGCAGCCGCGGAATGATCAGATCAAGCTCTTTGGCAGCGCCGGAGTAAGAGATAAAGAGCATCACGTCGCGGCTTTCGATCATCCCCAGATCGCCATGCAGGGCTTCTGCCGGATGGACGAAGAAAGCCGGGGTACCGGTGCTGGCCAGCGTCGCGGCAATTTTTTTGCCGATATGCCCGGATTTGCCGATCCCGGAGACAATCACTTTGCCTTCGCTTTGAATAATGGTGTTGGCGGCACGAACGAAATCATCGCCAAGCCTGTCCGGCAGGCGGCTTGCTTCCTGCAGTTCCAGCATCAGCGTCTGGCGGCCAGCGTTAAGCAGAAAATCACTCATCTTTTTCTCCCGTTACGATGACGTTGATTCCTTTCTCTTCCAGCGCTTTTTTAAACGCCGGATCGATACCCGCGTCGGTAATCAGTTTATCGACGCTTTCAAGGCTGCAGACGATGTTGGGGCTTTTGCGGCCAAACTTTGACGAATCCGCCATCAGAATCACTTCCCGGGCGGCGTTGCACATTGCCTTACTGACGCTGAACACTTCGTTAAACGTGGTCACGCCCGCATTAAGATCGATGCCGTCGGTGCCCATAAACAGTTTATCAAAGCTGAAATGCTCGAAGGCGTTCTCGGCCAGTTGCCCGTGGAAGGAGGCGGATTTTTTGCGGAACGTGCCGCCAGGCATCAGGATGGTTTGTTCGTTATCCACTTCGGACAGGGCATTAACGATATGCAGGCTGTTGGTCATCACCGTGATGTTATTAAAGTGGCTGAGCATCGGGATCATCTGCAGCACCGTACTGCCCGCGTCGAGGATAATCGAGTCGCCGTCATGGACAAATTTAACCGCGGCTTCGGCTATCAACGCTTTCTGATGGGTATTGATCAGCGTTTTATGATCGATAGGCGGATCGGCCTCGTCTTTATTGAGCATCACCCCGCCGTAGGTTCGGATCACTGCCCCGGCGTTTTCGAGGTGTACCAGGTCTTTGCGTATCGTCGTGCCGGTGGTGTCAAAGAATTGGGCGAGTTCCTCTACTGAACATTTTCCCTGCTTTTGCAAATGTTCAATAATGGCCGCCTGCCGCTGACGTGGTTTCATTGGCGTTGAGTTCCTTAAGTTGCGAAATGATAATTTCGCAAGCTTATACCGTTCACAACGAAATTATCCATGTTTCAATTTAAGCGCTAATGATAGTGCATTCTGACAGCGTGAATCATGGGGAAAGATCACATCAGGCTGTAATTGTTGTAGGGGCGTGCCGTTGATTGCCGGAATTTTCACCGGCCTGGCGAAAATCGTCAGTCCACGCAGCATTAATGAGTCACATACCCGGTTGTGTTCATCGAGGGCGATGGCAACCACCACCCGGGGTTTGAATCGCCCACCGGAGCGCCCGATGCCGACGCGCCCTTTTTGGCACAGCGCATCAAATGCCCGGTTGAACTGATGGAGCTGCCAGCCGCCGAGAACCAGCTGGCTCAGCCAGGCGATCGCGGCGACGGTGATGAGAGTGGTTATCATGTTTACTCCCTTGAGTGATTGCCGGATGGCGTGTAGGCCCGGTAAGCAACGCGCCACCGGGCATGACGCCTTAGAACATCACCTGTCCACCGGTGACATTGATGGATTGTCCCGTGCAGTAAGACGCTTTCGGGCTGGCGTAAAACAGCAGCATGTTGAGCACATCCTGATAGTCGCAGCCGCGCTTAAGCGGGACTTTATCAATGTAATACTGCTCTACTTCGTCCGCTTTGAGGCCAAGCTTGGTGGCGTACTGCGGCAACAGTGACTGGAACATTGGCGATTTCAGCAAATTGCCGAGCATCAGCGAATGCACGGTGATGCCGTATTCCGCCAGATCCAGCGCCAGGGACTGCGTCAGCCCCACGCCGCCAAATTTTGCCGCGCTGTAGCCGGAATTGTGTTTGCTGCCCACTTTGCCGGATTTGGAGTTGATCTGAATGATGCGCCCCTGAATGCCGTCGCGGATCATCAGCCGTGAAAACTCGCGGGCGCAGAGGAAATAGCCCACCAGGTTCACCTGCAAGGAGCGATCAAAATCGCCTAATGCGAAGTCGCTGATAAACGCGGCTTTGGCAATGCCTGCGCTATACACCAGCAGATCGGTGCGGCCAAAGATCTCATCCACGCCGCGCGCCAGCGCCATCACGCTCTGTTCGCTGGTGGCATCGGCGCCAAAGCCGTACGCCATTCCTTCACCAAATTCCTGATTGATGACCGCAGCGACCCGCGCCGCTTTTTCACTTTGAATATCCACCACTGCGACACGATAGCCTTCTGTGGCAAGCCCACGGCAAAGAAACTCCCCTAAGGTTTGTCCTCCGCCAATGACAACGGCAACCTGATTCATGGTTCTCTCCTTAAATTACGCAACGAATTTTACAGTGCAGCCAGCCTGAAGCGCCTCGGGTACTGGCCCGGTGACGTGCACGGTCCCGGGAAACTCGGCTTCGGTCTGACCATCAAAACGCAGGGTGATATGCCCCAGCTCACGCAGGTTCTGCTCGGCCACATCGCCCACGGCGGTGACCGGGTAGCAGATGTCGTCCAGCTCGAGCTGGCTGCCGGGGCGCAAAGCGCCTTTCAGCTCCCCGTGGCAGTGAATAAAACAGTACTCTTCGATATCCGCCGGGGCGCCCTCGCGAAAGGTGATCAGCATTTTGTCGCACAACGCATCGGGGGCGCTCTGGCCGATGCGGGTTATGGTGGTCTGATAAATCACGGTCATGACGGACACCTCTTATTGATAAATAAATCCGGAAACGAACCAGGCGATCAGCACCGTCGGGGCGCCGGTCAGGAAACGGCTCACCAGCACTGAGGGCACCCCCACACGAACCGTGTCCTGCCGCGCTTCGGCAAGCGAGAGGCCCACCGGAATAAAGTCACATGCCGCCTGCGCATTAATGGCGAACAGAGCGGGCAGGGCGAGATGCGGAGGAATGTTGCCCAGACCGATTTGCACCCCAATCAGGACGCCAATCACCTGCGCAATCACCGCGCCTGGGCCGAGGAACGGGGACAGCAGCGGGAAGGAGCAAATCAGCGCCAGCGTCACCAGACCTAACGGATGGCTGGCGAGAGGGGCGAGGCCGTGCGCAATCCAGTCGCCCAGGCCGGAGGCCATGATGATGCCGATCAGCGCCGAGACGAACGCCATAAACGGCAGGATAGTTTTCAGCACCGTGTCGATGGTGTCGCGCCCGGACTGGAACAGCACCGCCACGGCAGAGCCCATGCCCATCCCGACTTTTGCCAGCAGGCCATCACTTTGTTCGGTGATTTTTTTACGGGTGTCATATTCGCGGGGACCGGCTTTTTGGGGCGCAGTGCCGTCAACCCGACGGATGTTGTCCTCCCTGACGCCAGAGACATAAATATCTTCCACAATGTGCTGTGACAGCGGCCCGGATTTCCCCGTTGAGTGAATATTGACGGTGGGGATCCGACGTTTTGGATAGAGACCGCAGCGCAGCGTGCCTCCGCAGTCGATCACCGCGACCCCGATTTCTGATTCGGGTGGTTCGCCCTCTTTAAAGCCGTCTACTGCTTCCCAGCCAGTGAGCTCACTCAGCTTGTCGACAATCGCCGGGCGAGTGCCTGCGGTGATGTAGACGATTTTTTTTCCTTCGACGGCGTCAAGTTCCAGCGGGCCACCCCAGCCACCTTCGCCTTTTTCAATTCGAATGCGCGTCATGCGATAGCTCCTGAAAGTCGGACTTTTTGTTCAAGCTGAATGCCCATTTTTTTCTCGAAAATGGCGGTGGTCAGATCGGTTATCCAGCCGCGGAAGAAATTGGTGAAAAGACCGACCAGCAGATAGCTAACCGCCAGAGGCCCCAGCGGTAGGCCGAGCGTGGTCAGGCCGTTAGCGACCCCGAGGTACACAAACAGTTCGCCTGGATTGATGTGCGGAAACAGGCCGTTCATCGAATGGCAACTGTAGGACGCGGCGGCGTAGTAGCTCGGCTTGTATTTCTCGGGCATAAAGCGGCCCAGGCTTAACGTCATCGGATTACAAAAAACGAAGGTGCCAATGCAGGGCAGGACCAGGTAGCGGGAGACGGGATTGCCCGCGCAGCGCTGAGCGAATCGCTCAATGCGGTGCTGGCCGATGAAGTTAATGAGGGCATTCATGATAACCAGCAGGCTGATCAGCAGCGGCAGAATACCGGTCACCATCCCGGTAAAAACTTCTCCGCCTTTCTGAAACAGCCCGATGAACCATTCGGCACCGTGGGTAATGATTTCTATCATTCTTCTCTCCTGTGGGCTTTTATTGTTTAACTGGCGCCAATAATAATCACTTTGAAAGGTTTTTAAGTGTTAACCAGATCTCAAAGTGAAAGATAAACCGATTATTTTGAAAGTTATTGCGAGGTGAGACGGAAAGTGAACAAAGATTTTTTTTAACCGCAGGTAGCGCTTCCTTGTGAGGTCGGGGATGCTTTACCATATTTATCTCTGCCGAATTAGCTAAATGGATGTCACATGTTGATGCGTCGTTACCTGACCTTACTCCCGCTCTGCGTGCTGGTCGCTGCCTGTAGCAGCAAACCGAAAACGGCCGAAGCGCCGACCACCACTACTGCTTCTGGCGGATTCTTGCTGGAGCCGCAGCATAACGTGACCATGATGGGCGGTGACTTCGCTAACAACCCGGCGGCGGAACAGTTCATTGATTCGATGGTCAGCAAACACGGTTTTGACCGTCAGCAGCTGCATGAAATTCTTTCCCAGGCCAAGCGTCTGGATTACGTGCTGCGCCTGATGGACAGGCAGGCTCCTACCGCACAGGTCCCGACCGGGCCGAACGGGGCATGGCTGCGCTATCGCAAACAGTTTATTACTCCGGATAATGTGCAAAACGGCGTAGTGTTCTGGAATGAACATCAGGATGCGCTTAACCGCGCCTGGCAGGTATACGGCGTGCCGCCGGAGATTATCGTCGGCATTATTGGGGTGGAAACCCGCTGGGGCCGGGTGATGGGTAAAACCCGAATTCTGGATGCGCTGGCGACGCTGTCGTTCAACTATCCGCGCCGCGCGAAGTATTTCTCCAGCGAACTGGAAACCTTCCTGCTGATGGCTCGTGACGAACAGGACGATCCGTTGGATCTGAAAGGGTCATTCGCGGGCGCGATGGGTTACGGTCAGTTCATGCCGTCGTCCTATCAGCAATACGCCGTGGACTTCAACGGTGACGGGCATATCAACCTGTGGGATCCGGATGATGCCATTGGCAGCGTCGCCAACTACTTCAAACAGCATGGCTGGGTGAAAGGCGATCAGGTTGCTGTCATGGCGGCAGGTCAGGCCCCGGGTCTGGATAACGGTTTCAAAACCAACTACAGCATTTCGCAACTTTCTGCAGCCGGATTATCCCCGACGCAGTCGTTGGGCGACCATCAGCAGGCGAGCCTGCTGCGCCTGGATATCGGCACCGGGTATCAGTACTGGTATGGCTTGCCGAACTTCTACACCATCACCCGTTACAACCACAGCACGCACTATGCGATGGCGGTCTGGCAGCTTGGCCAGGCTGTGGCGATGGCGCGCGTCCAGCAGTAATTCTCTTCCCCTCCTGCGAGTCTTGCGGGAGGGGAGTCTGAAACATTTCGATACAGCCTTGCACTAAGCCCTCGATTTACAAGTTTCATCAATCTCATTATTGTTATGTTATAACGTAATTGAGGTTTGCCATGACGTCTTTCTCCCTGTTTAACGCATCCGGCCTGCTGCGGCTGGCTTTTGCCCTGATCCTGTTGGTTTTGCTATGGCTGGCAACTTGCTGGGCGGTGGCCCTGCCATGATCGAACTGGATAACCTTGTCGCGGGCTATGATCGGCTGGCAATCACCCCCACGCTGTCCGGCACGATAGAAAAAGGATCGCTGACGGCGATCGTGGGCATTAACGGCTGCGGTAAATCCACGTTGTTGAAAACCCTGGCCGGGTTTATTCCGCCGGTGAGCGGGCAGCTTCACTGGCGTGGGCCGCGGCCGGTGATCGGCTGGCTGGCGCAGCGTCATGCCCTGGAATCGCAGTTTCCGCTCACCGTTTATGATGTGGTGAGTCAGGGCGCATGGCCGCGCGTTTCTTTGTTTCGTGGGCTGAAAGGGGATATACGCCGCAAAATTGACTCGGCGCTGGAGCGGGTCGGGCTGACACTACTCAGCGCCTCGCCGATTGAAGCGCTTTCCGGCGGCCAGTTTCAGCGCATGCTGTTTGCCCGGGTGCTGGTGCAGCAGGCGCCGCTGGTAATGCTGGATGAACCGTTCACCGGCATTGACGAAGCGACCAGCCAGGTACTGATGGAGCTGATTGTAGGGATGCACCGCAGCGGGCAAACGGTACTGGCGGTACTGCATGACAATCAGCGCGTGGCCCGGCACTTTCCTGAAACGCTGTTACTGGAATCACAGCGCGCCCGGTGGGGCGTCACAACCTCCATTCTGACGGCCTTTGAACACGCGAGGCGTGCATGATCTGGCATACCTTCTTCCAACCTTTCATCGAATTTGGCTTTATGCGGCGGGCGCTGGTGGTGTGTCTGGCGCTGTCGGTCAGTACCACTATGCTGGGGGTTTTCCTGCTGCTGCGCAGGATGAGTCTGATAGGCGACGCGCTCTCGCACGCGATTCTGCCGGGTGTCGCTGTGGGGTATCTGTTGAGCGGCATGTCGCTGCTGGCGATGACCGTGGGCGGTTTTATCGCCGGGATTGCGGTGGCGCTGATTGCGGGCTGGGTCAGTCGTCGAACGCCCCTTAAAGAGGATGCCAGCTTTGCCGGATTCTATCTGGGCTCGCTGGCGCTGGGCGTGACCCTGGTCTCGCTGCGTGGTTCCAGCGTCGATCTGCTGCATTTACTGTTTGGTTCGATTCTGGCAGTGGATAACAACGCCGCGCTGTTTGTTTCCGGCGTGTCCAGCCTGACGCTGGTGGTGATGGCATTGCTGTATCGCGGCCTGGTCAGTGAGGCCTTTGACAGCGCATGGCTGGAGGTGAATGCCCGCCGTCTGCCGTCGCTGCTGCATGGGTTATTTCTGGCGCTGCTGGTGATCAATCTGGTGGCAGGTTTCCAGGTGCTCGGTACCCTGATGGCGGTGGGCGTCATGATGCTTCCGGCGATTGCCGCTCGCTGCTGGGCGCATACGCTGCCGTGCATTTTACTCTTCGCGGCGGTCAGCGGTGCGTTCTGCGCCTGGCTGGGGCTGAGCCTCTCCTGGACAGCCAATTTGCCCGCCGGGCCGTCGATCGTACTGACCGCCAGTGTCCTGTTTTTCATTTCGGTGTTTTTTGGCACGCGCAGCCGGCTGGCTTTCAGCCTGCGAGCGCTATTTTAACGCAAGGGGAAAAGATGAAACGTACGGGGATTATTCTGGCGCTGACGCTGAGCGCACTGTCGCAGGGCGTGATGGCGAAAACGCTGAACGTTGTCACCAGTTTTTCGGTGCTCGGCGATATGGTGCAGCAGGTAGGCGGGGAACATGTGCATGTTGATACGCTGGTCGGGCCGGATGGCGATCCGCATACCTTCGAACCGTCGCCGCAAGACAGTGTGCTGTTGAGCAAGGCCGACGTGGTGGTGGTCAACGGGTTGGGTCTGGAAGGCTGGATTGACCGGCTGGTGAAGGCCTCGGGGTTTAAGGGCGAGCGGGTGGTGGCTTCCCAGGGGGTGAAAACGCATACCCTGGATGAAGATGGGAAAACCGTGACCGATCCGCATGCCTGGAACAGTGCGGCCAATGGGGCGTTGTATGCGCAGAACATCCTGGCCGGGCTGGTGAAAGCGGACCCGCAGGACGAAGCGGCGCTGAATGCCTGCGGGCAGAAATATATCGCTCAGCTACAGCAAATCGACGGCTGGGCGAAGGCGCGCTTTAACGCCATCCCGCAGGCGAAACGCAAAGTGCTGACCAGCCACGATGCGTTTGGCTATTTTGGCCGCGCGTATGGCGTGACCTTTATGGCCCCGCAGGGACTGTCGTCAGAAAGCGAGGCCAGCGCAGCGCAGGTGGGGACGTTGATCCAACAGATTAAGGCGGATGGGGTACATACCTGGTTTATGGAAAATCAGCTTGATCCGCGTTTGGTCAAACAGATAGCGTCTGCCACGGGGGCGCAGCCGGGTGGCGAGCTATATCCCGAAGCGTTATCGAAACCGGGCGGGGTGGCCGACAGCTACGCCAGCATGTTGCGTCATAACGTAGAGACGCTTGCCAATAGTATGAAGTAATTCTGAGATGCGCCCTGGACGAATGGGGCGCTGCATGATTTTTCTGAAGCGTGCTCGTAAAATTGCTACCCCATCTCCCTCTCCCCCCAGAAAGTGGTATCGTGAGCAGCATGTTTTTCAGGCTGTAAGGAATCATGATGACCGACAGTGAATTGATGGCGTTCAGCGAACAGGTTGGGCTGGCATTGAAAGCCCAGGGCGCGACCGTCACGACCGCAGAATCCTGCACCGGGGGCTGGATAGCCAAAGTGCTGACGGATATTTCAGGCAGTTCCGCCTGGTTTGAACGCGGATTTGTGACCTACAGTAACGAAGCTAAATCGCAGATGATTGGCGTGAGCGAAGAGACGTTACTGCGCCACGGCGCGGTCAGCGAACCGGTGGTGGTCGAAATGGCAATAGGTGCGCTGCGAGCGGCGCGTGCCACCTATGCTCTCTCGGTTAGCGGCATTGCCGGGCCGGACGGCGGCAGTGAAGAAAAGCCGGTTGGCACCGTGTGGTTCGGGCTTGCCTGCGTAAATGGGCAGGGTTTTACCCGTCGGGAATGCTTCCCTGGCGACCGCGAAGCCGTGCGCCGTCAGGCGACCGCGTATGCCCTGCAACTGCTGTGGCAACAATTTCTACAAAACACTTGATACTGTATGACCATACAGTATAATTGCGTCATCAAAACAGAATTTACGCGTTAACACCCGGACAGGAGTAATAATGGCTATCGACGAAAACAAACAGAAAGCGTTGGCGGCAGCACTGGGCCAGATCGAAAAGCAATTCGGTAAAGGCTCCATCATGCGCCTGGGTGAAGACCGTTCCATGGATGTGGAAACCATCTCCACCGGCTCGCTTTCTCTGGACATCGCGCTGGGCGCTGGCGGCCTGCCGATGGGCCGTATCGTTGAAATTTACGGACCGGAATCCTCCGGTAAAACCACGCTGACGCTGCAGGTTGTTGCCGCCGCACAGCGTGAAGGTAAAACCTGTGCGTTTATCGACGCAGAACACGCGCTTGACCCGGTCTATGCTCGCAAGCTGGGCGTTGATATCGACAACCTGCTGTGTTCCCAGCCGGACACCGGTGAGCAGGCGCTGGAAATCTGTGACGCGCTGGCACGTTCTGGTGCAGTAGACGTTATCGTTGTCGACTCCGTTGCAGCGCTGACGCCGAAAGCGGAAATCGAAGGCGAAATCGGCGATTCTCACATGGGCCTCGCGGCACGTATGATGAGCCAGGCGATGCGTAAGCTGGCCGGTAACCTGAAGCAGTCCAATACCCTGCTGATCTTCATCAACCAGATCCGTATGAAAATTGGTGTGATGTTTGGTAACCCGGAAACCACCACCGGTGGTAACGCGCTGAAATTCTACGCCTCCGTGCGTCTCGACATCCGCCGTATCGGTGCGGTGAAAGAGGGCGATAACGTGGTGGGCAGCGAAACCCGCGTGAAGGTCGTGAAAAACAAAATCGCGGCACCGTTCAAGCAGGCTGAATTCCAGATCCTCTACGGCGAAGGTATCAACTTCTACGGTGAACTGGTCGATCTCGGCGTGAAAGAGAAGCTGATCGAGAAAGCCGGTGCCTGGTACAGCTATAACGGCGACAAAATCGGTCAGGGTAAAGCGAACGCTATCTCCTGGCTGAAAGAGAACCCGGCTGCGGCGAAAGAAATCGAGAAGAAAGTCCGTGAGTTGCTGCTGACCAATCAGGACGACAAACCGGCCTTCACCGTTGACGATAACAGCGTTGAAGAAACCAACGAAGATTTCTAATCCTTGTTGAAGCCAAAGGGCCGCTGATGCGGCCCTTTTTGCATTTCAGACTACCCATTTTTTTCAGCAAAGAGGAACCGCTATGACTGAAAGTTCACCCCGTCGTTCTGCTTATGCTCGCTTGCTGGACAGAGCCATCCGCATTCTGGCGATGCGCGATCACAGCGAAAAAGAGCTGCGTCGTAAGCTGGTGGCACCGGTTCTGACGAAAAACGGCCCCGAGCCGATTGATGCCCCGCCGGAAGAAGTCGATAAGGTCGTGGCCTGGTGTCAGGAGAGTAACTATCTCGATGATGCCCGATTCACCCGCCAGTTTATCGCCAGCCGCAGCCGGAAAGGTTATGGCCCGGCGCGCATTCGCCAGGAGCTGAATCAGAAAGGCATTAGCCGGACTGACATCGAGCACGCGATGTATGACTGCGACATTGACTGGATGGCGCTGGCACGCGACCAGGCGCTGCGAAAATACGGCGAACCGCTTCCCACCGCGTTTGCCGAAAAAGTAAAGGTGCAGCGATTTCTCCTTAACCGTGGCTATTTGATGGAAGATATCCAGCAAATATGGCGAAATTTTGCCGACTGAGTCACTCGGTATTTTACTTCCCTCCCAAGAAAACTTATCTTATTCCCACTTTTTTCCGCAAGGTTGCCTGACTGTCTAAAAACTGTTCAGCTGCCGCCTGCAACAATCCGTTAGCGTGATTCCAGGATAATTATGAGCAAGAGCACCGCTGAGATCCGTCAGGCGTTTCTCGACTTTTTCCATAGTAAGGGACATCAGGTAGTTGCCAGCAGCTCCCTGGTGCCAAACAACGACCCGACTCTGCTGTTTACCAACGCCGGGATGAACCAGTTCAAGGATGTGTTCCTTGGTCTCGACAAGCGTAATTATTCCCGCGCGACCACCTCGCAGCGCTGCGTGCGTGCGGGCGGTAAGCACAACGATCTGGAAAACGTCGGTTACACCGCGCGTCACCACACTTTCTTCGAAATGCTGGGCAACTTCAGCTTCGGCGACTACTTCAAACACGATGCTATCCAGTACGCATGGGAATTGCTGACCGGTGAAAACTGGTTTGCACTGCCTAAAGAGCGTCTGTGGGTCACCGTGTACGAAACCGATGACGAAGCGTTTGAAATCTGGGCCAACGACGTTGGTGTTCCACGTGAGCGCATAATCCGCATCGGCGACAACAAAGGCGCGCCGTATGCGTCTGATAACTTCTGGCAGATGGGCGATACCGGTCCGTGCGGTCCGTGTACCGAAATCTTCTTCGATCATGGCGATCACATCTGGGGTGGCCCTCCGGGTAGCCCGGAAGAAGACGGCGACCGTTACATCGAGATCTGGAACATCGTCTTCATGCAGTTCAACCGTCAGGCTGACGGCACCATGGAACCGCTGCCGAAGCCGTCCGTGGATACCGGTATGGGCCTGGAGCGTATCGCGGCTGTATTGCAGCACGTGAACTCGAACTATGACATCGACCTGTTCCGTACCCTGATTCAGGCCGTGGCAAAAGAGACCGGTGCGACCGATCTCAGCAACAAATCGCTGCGGGTGATCGCCGACCACATTCGTTCCTGTGCGTTCCTGATTGCTGATGGCGTTATTCCGTCGAATGAAAACCGCGGCTACGTGCTGCGTCGTATCATTCGTCGTGCCGTTCGTCATGGAAATATGCTCGGCGCGAAAGAGAGTTTCTTCTGGAAACTGGTCGGCCCGTTGATTGAAGTGATGGGTTCCGCTGGCGACGAACTGAAACGTCAGCAGGCGCAGGTTGAGCAGGTTCTGAAAACCGAAGAAGAGCAGTTTGCCCGTACGCTCGAGCGTGGTCTGGCGCTGCTGGATGACGAACTGTCGAAGCTGAAAGGCGATACGCTGGATGGCGAAACAGCCTTCCGTTTGTATGACACCTACGGCTTCCCGGTTGACCTGACGGCGGACGTTTGCCGTGAGCGTAATCTTAAAGTGGACGAAGCTGGCTTCGAAGCCGCAATGGAAGAACAGCGTCGTCGTGCGCGTGAATCCAGCGGTTTTGGTGCTGATTACAACGCGATGATCCGCGTGGATAGCGCCTCCGAATTTAAAGGCTATGACCATCTGGAACTGAACGCGAAAGTCACCGCACTGTTCGTGGAAGGTAAAGCCGTTGACAGCATTGCCGCAGGCCAAAGCGCCGTGGTTGTGCTGGATCAGACTCCGTTCTATGCCGAATCTGGCGGCCAGGTTGGCGATAAAGGTCAGCTGAAAGGTGCCGGTTTTGCGTTCGACGTCAACGACACGCAGAAGTACGGTCAGGCGATTGGTCATCTCGGTACGCTGAGCAACGGTTCCCTTAAAGTGGGTGACGCTGTGCAGGCAGACGTCGACGAAGCGCGTCGTGCCCGTATTCTGCTGAACCACTCTGCGACGCATTTGATGCACGCGGCGCTGCGCCAGGTGCTTGGCACCCACGTTGCGCAGAAAGGATCCCTGGTGAATGACAAAGCGCTGCGCTTTGACTTCTCCCATAATGAAGCGATGAAGCCGGAAGAGATTCGTGCAGTAGAAGATCTGGTCAATGCTCAGATCCGTCGTAACCTGCCAATCGAAACCCACGTGATGGAACTGGAAGACGCGAAAGCTAAAGGTGCCATGGCGCTGTTTGGCGAGAAATATGACGACCGCGTTCGCGTTCTGAGCATGGGCGATTTCTCTACCGAACTGTGTGGCGGTACTCACGCCTCTCGCACCGGTGATATCGGCCTGTTCCGCATCACGTCCGAATCCGGAACGGCGGCAGGTGTGCGTCGTATCGAAGCGGTGACCGGTGAAGGGGCTATCGCCAGCCTGCATACGCAGAGCGATGTGCTGAGCGATGTGGCGCATCTGCTGAAAGGCGATAGTCACAACCTGACAGACAAAGTCCGTTCAGTCCTGGAACGTACTCGTCAGCTGGAAAAAGAGCTACAGCAGCTGAAAGAGCAGGCTGCCGCGCAGGAGAGTGCGAATCTCTCCAGCAAAGCCGAAGAAATCAATGGCGTAAAACTGCTGGTGAGCGAACTCACTGGCGTTGAGCCGAAGATGCTGCGTACTATGGTCGACGATCTGAAGAACCAGTTGGGTTCCACGATTGTGGTGTTGGCTACGGTCGCGGATGATAAGGTTTCTCTGATTGCGGGCGTCTCTAAGGATGTGACGGACCGTGTTAAAGCAGGGGAATTGATTGGTATGGTCGCCCAGCAGGTGGGTGGTAAAGGGGGCGGTCGTCCTGATATGGCGCAAGCCGGTGGTACGGATGCAGCGGCTCTCCCGGCCGCACTGGCTAGCGTAAAAGCGTGGGTCAGCGCAAAACTGTAATAACTATAAAACGCAGGGGACGCCTTTATCCATAGGGTTGAGGCGTCCTGTATAAGCAAGACTGACAACGATAAAGTCAGGTTGAAATTGTGTAAATCGGCTAAACTTACGTTTAACAGAATGTAATGCCGTGACTGCTTACACGTTTACGTGTTTGTCATCGCTTACTTTTTGGCGTTATATGATGGATAATGCCGGGATACAAGAGACCCGACTCTTTTAATCTTTCAAGGAGCAAAGAATGCTGATTCTGACTCGTCGAGTTGGTGAAACCCTCATGATTGGCGATGAGGTCACCGTGACAGTTTTAGGGGTGAAGGGCAACCAGGTACGCATCGGCGTAAACGCCCCTAAAGAAGTCTCTGTCCATCGTGAAGAGATCTACCAGCGTATCCAGGCTGAAAAATCCCAGCAGTCCAGTTACTAAGTTTCCTGCGTCTCACTGCCCGGTGAGACGCAAGCTCTCGCTTTCTACGTTTTTCCCCCTTCTGTTGTCATATCTGCTCTGAATATCTCGTGCTTTATTGCTGGTTTCCCTTTCTGACCTCTCACTGTTTACGTATTTATCTCTGGCGCTTTGTGTTGATAAATCGCTCTTTTTGCCGTTTTTACAGGCTAATTGAGCGTGAAGTGTGCAAACGATAAAAGGTCTGGAAAAATTGTTTGACTTATAAGTCCCAGAAAGTAATATGTGCGCCACGCAGCGACGATGAGCTCTAACGAGTAATTCGAAGCACTCGCAAGAGGCGTATGGTGAGGTGGCCGAGAGGCTGAAGGCGCTCCCCTGCTAAGGGAGTATGCGGTCAAAAGCTGCATCCGGGGTTCGAATCCCCGCCTCACCGCCATTTGCATCCGTAGCTCAGCTGGATAGAGTACTCGGCTACGAACCGAGCGGTCGGAGGTTCGAATCCTCCCGGATGCACCATCTTCTCCTTGCTATCAGCAATGATAGAGCGCCTGAGAAACTCTCATTCTCAGTAAGTGCCAGAGAAGATAACGTTGCTTAAGCAACGGCCCTTTAGGGCAAGCCTTCGGTGAGTAACTCTGCCGGAAGCACCATCTTCATCAGTGTTGCGGCATGATGAGTGACATTGAGTCAGTAGTACCCTAGTAATTCCGATGCATCCGTAGCTCAGCTGGATAGAGTACTCGGCTACGAACCGAGCGGTCGGAGGTTCGAATCCTCCCGGATGCACCATATTCTCCGAGTTATCAGCGATGATAATGTGCCAGAGAGAGAGAAATACTCTCATAAGCACAAGGGAGGATAACGTTGCTTCAGCAACGGCCCTTTAGGGCGAGCCTTCGGCGAGTCATCCTCCCGGATGCACCATATTCTCCGAATTATTAGCAGTAAATCAGCAGTCCCGATGCATCCGTAGCTCAGCTGGATAGAGTACTCGGCTACGAACCGAGCGGTCGGAGGTTCGAATCCTCCCGGATGCACCATCTTCTCCGAGTTATCAGTGATGATAATGTGCTAAAGAGAGAAATCCTCTCAGCAAGCACAAGGGAAGATAACGTTGCTTCAGCAACGGCCCTTTAGGGCGAGCCTTCGGCGAGTCATCCTCCCGGATGCACCATCTTCTCCGAGTTATTAGCAGTAAATCAGCAGTCCCGATGCATCCGTAGCTCAGCTGGATAGAGTACTCGGCTACGAACCGAGCGGTCGGAGGTTCGAATCC